>JAFDEE010000001.1 GCA_019310525.1 Deltaproteobacteria bacterium
AGTGCCTGTCCGCCGGTGTCTGGCGGGAGCGGAGCCATGGACGGCGGAGCGCCTGCCCGCCGGCTTTCTGGTGGGAACGTTAGCGAGGAGAACATCCGCAGCCTCTGCTTTCTGCCGGCCTGCAAAAGAACCTGAATTTGAAAGAAACCGTTATGTATGACTATCTATCTGATTTTATTATTAATGAATAGCAAAACAATTCTATTCTAGACAGCAATGGTCTATGGTGTATCAAAACATTCACACGAGTGAAGCCTTTTTTCGCTTCGAGTCTTCGGGACAGGGCATCCCGAAGGTCACCCGTGAAAGGTATCATTGTTGGCCGGGAGTTGGGAAGGGAATTATCGATAACGAACCGGGGAGACATCCGGGTTCTTTTCCCTTGAAAATTTGTTTCTTTCGAGTTCGGCGTGCTCCTTGGGGTGGTTAGTTGAACGGGCTGTTGAATAAGTGCTTCGCTTGTTGCGTTTTCAACAACCTGTGAAGTCCTGGTGGATCAACCTGGGAGATGAGATTGTGCCCTGGAGAATGGTGGTCACGGGGGGCTTGTGCTGGATGGGAAGGATGGAGAGGCCGATTGAGACGGCCTCCCCCGGCGGGCTCCTAGATGAAATGGGCGGAATGTCGGACGCTTTCCTCGACTTCTTTTCCGATTTTCGCGATGGTTTCAGGGGTGAATCCCAGGAGTTTGGACGCTTCGAGATCCTGAAGCTCTGTTTCCCCGTGGTCGATTCCGTCCCCGTACCCGATCCAAGAGGCCATGTGGCTGGCCAGGTTGATGACCAGGCAGGCTTGATCAAGGGGGGAATCGGTCTGGAGGGTGGCCTGTCGGCGGGCCATGTGGATGAATTCATCGGAGAAATTCCAGCGTTTCAGGGTTTCTTCGCTGACCAGAGGGTATGCTTCCGCGACGTGGGAGAGGACATCGGACAGGTCGAAGGATTCAGCAGGTGCGGTCTCTGAGAGGGCCTTCAGGAGAGGCACCTTTCCGATGTCATGTATAAGACCCATCAGGAAGAATCTATCGCTGTCTTTGAATTTCCGGTCTTCGGCGATGGCCTTGGCGGCAAAGGCGCTGGCAAGGGAGTGAAGCCATAGGTTTTCCATCACCACCCTGTATTCCACCCCCTTCACCTCATAGAGGTCCCTGTAAGCGATCGCCATGATAATCCCCTGAGTTTCCCGAAATCCCAAGAGGGGAATGGCCCTTCGCACGGAATATATCTCTTCGAGCCTGCGGTACCAGGAAGAGTTGGCCAGGGAAATCAGTTTCAAGGAAATCACCCCGTCCCTTTCAATGACTTTGACCAGATCGTCAACACCAGAGGAGGGATCATGGGCCACTTTCTGGATTTCCTGAACGACCCGGGGCAGGTGGGGGAGTTCGATTTTGCCTTCCCTGAATTTTTCCACGAGATCCATTACCATGCCGCGAAGATCTTCCTCGTCTTCTGCGGCTCCGCCGCCTTCAGTCATCCCGGAAAGGGTTTTCAGGTGGGAGATAAATTCCTTGAGAAGATCGGGATCAAAGGCCTTTCCAGCCCCCCTTTTCATCTCTTCGATGGCGTCTGAGGGGCTCATTCTGGGGCGCTGGGGGCGGGTCGAGATCAAGGCGTCGTAAGTGTCGGCCAGTCTCAGGATTCGGGCACCCAGATGAATCGCTCCACCCTTGAGCCCGTCGGGGTATCCTGTGCCGTCAAAGGCCTCGTGGTGCTGGCGGATGATGGGAAGTATTTCTTTCAGGTGGCGGTTTTTTGAAAGGATTCGCTCGGCCACGACGGGATGCTGCCTTAGAAGGGACTTTTCTTCCATGGTCAAATCAACGGGCTTCCGGAGGAGACCCTGGGGCAAATGAACCATTCCGAGGTCATGAAGGAGACCCGCAAGGTAGAGGTTATCTATCTCCATTTCAGGGAGACTGAGCTTTTTTCCAAAGGAGACACAGATTCGCGCCACCCGCTCGGAATGCCCTTTAAGGAAGGGATCCTTTTCTTCTATCAGGGAAACCAGGATCTGGATCAGATCCCTGATATCATTGTCCTTGCCATGCCTTCTCATGATTCAGGTCTCCTCTCGAAAAAGTTCTTGGAACGGGTGGTTAGCCGTGGGCTTCCACCTGTTTGCCCGGTCTGGGTGACGGGGTGATAGGATCCCGTGGCTGAAAACCTGCTCGGGTGGAGAGCCTTTACCCGATGATCCTCATAGTGAGCTTGCCGACCCCCTTTTTTAGAAGGGACAATTTCCGGGCCAGTGCATAAGAGAGATCAACGTCGCGGCCCTTTACATAGGGCCCCCGGTCCGTAACCACGGCCCTGGCCCGTTCACCTGTAAGAGGATTCACCAGTTCGACCCGGGTTCCCAGGGGCAGTTTCTTGTGGGCGATGGTGTTTCCATACATGTTGAAAAATTCTCCGTTGGCCATGACCTTTCCGTGATGGCTCTTCCCGTACCAGCTCGCAATCACGACCTGTTCCTTCGGATAGGCCGGCCTGCGGATCCTGAGGGTCTGTCCGGGCCGGATTTTCCTGGGATCCTGGATTCCGTTGTCGCGAATAAGATCTTGAACATTGACGTGAAATCGTTTCACGGCCAAGGCCCAGAGGGTGTCCCCCGGCTTTATGGTGTATTCGATCCAATCCTCCGTTTTCTCTCTGACTTTCGGTTCAGGAACGGGAAAGGTGGTGAAATCCTCTTTTTTTCGGTGCACAATGGCCTGAAAGTCCTTCTCTCCCCTTATGACGGCGCCTTCTTTCAAAAACCAGCGACCAGTCCTGGAAGAACGGCCCACGGCCCCGGGGTTCAATTTGCGAAGGGTCTGCCAGTTCATGTTCATCAGGCCGGTCACCTTTTTGATGGTATCCCCCCTCTGAACTTTGTAGACCATGGAAAAACCCTCCTTACCTTTGTTTCAACCCTGGATTTTGCATCTGCGCTCTTGGATCCGCTTTCTGTTTTTCATCGGCCGGGAGCAGGCCTGTAAGCCTTTCCTCTATGCCCTTGAAAGTAGTAAAAAAGCAATTATTGTGCCAGGGTACCATGCTCTCCCAGGCCCTTTGGAGTGTGGCTCGATTTCCCGAGAAGACCCAAAAGATTCCTGGGGTTTTGTCAAAATTATGACGCTGGATCTTGGCGCCTCACCTGTATTCTGGTCCCTTGGGGCCACTGTCCAACCCAAACATCGCCCCAAGCGGTCCCCTGGATCCAGGGTTGACCGAGTCCGGGGGGCGGAATATGCTCCTTGACACCCCCAACCAGCCCCTTATATACTTCTTTTACTTGTCCAAAGTGCTCCTCCAGGCGGTCAGGTTTCCTATGAATTCATCGGAATTGCCTTACAGTATAGGCAGGTACCAGGTGACCCAGAAACTGGGAAGGGGGGGTATGGGTATTGTTTACCTGGCCTATGATCCCTTTATTGACCGGATGGTGGCGGTCAAGGTGGCCTCTACGGTTAGTGTCCAGGACGAAAGCCGACTGGAAGAGTTCCGGAGGGAATTCCTGAACGAGGCCAGGGCGGCCGGAAAATTGCTTCATCCCCACATCGTATCCGTCTATGATGCGGCGGTGGAGAACAACCGTTGTTACCTAGTCATGGAATACGTGGATGGCCCTACCCTCAAGAAATTCTGCCGCAAGGACACCTTGCTTCCCATCGAAGAGGTTGTCAAGATTTCCTACCAGTGTGCAAAGGCCCTGGACTATGCCCACGAGAACGGGGTCATACACCGGGATATCAAGCCCGGAAACATCATGCTCTCCAGCCGGGGCGAGGTCAAAATCGCTGACTTCGGAATCGCATTGATCGGGGATCCCGCCGACCTGAACAGTTCAGGAAGCCTGACCGGATCGGCCTCCTATACCTCCCCGGAGCAACTCCGCGATGAGGTCATCACCCCCCAGGCGGATCTCTTCTCTCTTGGTGTGGTGATGTTTGAACTTCTGGCGGGAAAGAATCCCTTTGAAGCGGATTCAGACGTGGCGACCGTCTATCGTATTACCCATGACGATCCTCAACCCCTCAGATCTCTGCGGCCCGATATCCCCGGGACTCTGGAGGCCATCGTCCACCGTGCCTTGGAGAAGGACTTGAAGGAGAGGTACGCCACGGCAGGAGAGATCGCTACGGACCTGGGAAATGCCTTCAAACACATCCGTCTCCCAGAGGAAGGGGTAAATCTCGAGAAAAAATTCAATGCCTTAAAAAGGATTGATTTTTTCAGGGACTTCAATTCCATGGAATTGAGTGAGATCCTGAAAGATACCCAGTGGCTCGAATACGGCGCATCTTCCACGATCCTCACCGAGGGGGAAAAGGAGGACGCCTTCTATATCATCGTGGCTGGAGAAGTGGTGGTAAGAAAGATGGGCAAGGCCATCGCCGTTCTCAAGCAGGGAGACTGTTTCGGGGAAATGGCTTGCCTGGGAAAGGTCCGGAGGACCGCTTCCATCGAGGCGCTCACAGACACCATCCTGATGAAGATAAACGCCTCCATCATCGACAAGACCCCCATGGCCACACAGCTCCGCTTCTACAAGGTCTTCACCGGCACCCTTATCCGCCGATTGGCTCAGACGAGCAGACTCCTCTCCCAGGCCTCTCCCTAACGGCCCGCACCCGGGCGGCTTGCCTTTACAAGGATCTTGAATCTCCGTGTTCCCAGGATCAATACTCTGTCGTGGTTTTCTGCCCTTCGCAGATTTCCTCGACCGTTTCACTGATCAGCTTTCCGTTTTTCCAAACCCTCTTTGTGACCTTCCGGCACTTGGTGCTTTGATTCACCGGGCCGGGGATGGCCTCCACGGCCCCGCCCTGATTGTCGTAATAAACGACTCTCTTGTTGGTCAGGGCGGCTTCCCGGCTCGCCTGGTATGATTGGTCCACGGCATTACCCACGATGGCGCCGAGCAAGGTGCCCACGGCCGCTCCGATAAGGGTCGATTCCGTATTCCCCCCGATGATCTGCCCGCCGATAGCGCCGACACCCGCGCCGATGGCCGCGCCCTTCTGGGTATTGTACCGATCCTGAGGTACGGTGGCGCAGCCTGTAAGGATGAAAACAACAGAGAGCACGATCACGAGGGTCCAAAGTTTTTTCATTCCTGTTCCTCCCGACTTTTCATGGCTTATCTCCTTACACTAAGCATGATCAGGGAATTTTCAAGCCCGCCCGGAGGTCTGTCAGCCCCCCGGATCCAATCGCGTACGGAAGAAGACGAATCGATTCATGGCGTCCAGGAGCCCCCGGGAATATGGAGACATGCGGAATTGACGGAATTCCCTTTCCCATTAGCGGCAATCACTCACCAGCGGACATAGAGAAAGGTCGTAAGATAATGTTATTATGTCCATCCGACGGCCGGGCGGGACAGTCTGTTATATTTTGACGTTTTTCCTCCCCATCGGGTTTACAGTCCGAATGAGAAGGGAGGAGGACCTCCCAAGGGGATCACCCCACCCGGTTTGGAGCCGGTCGAGTCAGGGGATGTGAAAGAGTACGGGATCAAAGAGGCCCGTGCCGAATAGGTTGCAATAGGGCAGGCATTTGGAGAGGAGCATGAACGTGGTTTTTTCGGTGACGGACGCGGTTTCTTCTCCCAGGGAATCGAAGTTGCCCCCTCCCTTGGACACGATGATATCGGCACGCTCAAGGAGATCCCTCAGCTCGCCGGAACACCGCTTGAGGGAGGTTCCGGGAAAGGGGCCCATAATTCCGTTTTCCACCACCTGTGCGACAACCGTGATTCCCGCATCTTCCGCCTCGGTTAGGGTCACGTCGTTCATCGTGGGGATGCTTCTCACGACGAAGATCACTTCAAGGGGATACTGGGCCCGGAGGATCTCGATGAGAAGCTTGTCGAAAACGATTTCCCCCGAGTTGTCCCCGAGGTAGACCAGGAGTTCCGATCTTCCGAGGCGTTCCTTGAAGTCGGCATAGGCCTGCCGGGAGACGGGGACCTGGAGTTGGGCCTTGATCCAGTCCAGGAAATCCGTGGGGTTTTCCGAAACCATGAGGTCGATCCTGTTTCCCAGGATGGCAAGCTTGATGGCCCCGAAGAGGGGATCCGCATCCTCATGAATAAGGGACCTGATATGGGGCTCTACCTCGAGTACCCGCTTGTTTTGCTTCCACTTGAGCAAGGAAAAGGGATCCGGGCTGTCCGCAGCCTTCATGATGATCTTCATCACCCCTTCGATGAGGGCGGGACTGACCACGTTCCAGTCTTCACCCCGGAGTCCGGGAAGTTCCGCGATTCTCCGGTAAAGGCTCCGCATCCTGGTTTCATCCAGCTTGAGGGCTCTCATCGCCGTTACGGACATCCGCAACACACAGGGGATGCAATCCGGCTTGATAAGCATGGAAAATCTCCCGATCCTTGGGTTCTTCCGATGCACTGCACCGGGTTGGGGTTACGCCCGGAGGCGTTTCGTAATCTTCCGCCCAGGCTTAAGGCAAACGCCCTTTTCATCGTCGAGCATCCGGGAAAGACACCCTTTTTCCTAAGGATCCTGCCGGTGGGTGATAGAGACGATCGTCGGGGTTGGACCGGGGCGGGTGGCCCTTAGAAAGTTTTGAGCATCTCCCTCATCAGATAGGGCACCTCGATCCTCCCGGTCGGGGCCAGGATCCGGCTGCTGTAATCCGTTGCGTATCTTGTTTTCAGCTTGCGGACCAGGCGCCTGAACTCCGAGGTGTCGATCGCCTTGGCTATGTCCACAATATTGCTCGCCGTGCCCTCCGCCAGCACCCTGGGGCCTGAACCGATGATGAGCCTCCAGCCCCCGGTGATGGGAACCCCCAGTTCCTTCATGGCCGGGAGACACTCTTCCTTGACAAAATGATAGTGCTCCTCTTCCATGCCGGGCAGGACGTTGTAATACTGGTTGAACTTCCACACGCCGGTCTGGATTCGGTAGGGGCCTTCCTGGATCCGTCCGGATGGGGCCCAGACCCTGCTGTCGTACTTCCACACATACTGGAGAAGATTGTTGAAGATCGTTCGATATTCCTTCCCCGATAGGGTTTTCTTCAGATTGTCCACATTTTCCACCTCGGCCACCGCTACGATGCGGGGGCCCATACCGACCGCCACGTAATACCCCCCGACCAACCGGAGCCCCAGACCTTCCAGGGTGGGGTTGTATTTCTCGAGAATGAAGGTGGAATAATCGTCGAACTTATTGGGCATCACATCCCAGTATTGGGAAAAAAGAATGGGCATGTTTTCCTCCAAGGTCCCGTTCGGGTGAAAAATGGGTGGTTTCCCGGCGTCATCCCATCTTGAATACACGCGTCATGAGTTCCGCCAGGTATTCGGAGTTCTTTTCTTTTTTCTTCGAATACTTCGCGGGCCGCGTCTGGACCCAGAAGAGATTATCCGGGAAGGGAAGATCGAGGTCAATGACCCATTCCATGTCCTGGGGAACGCCGAAATGGGCCTCGACCCTTTTCGCGATACGTGCGATCTCTTCCAGTTCTTCTTTTTCCAGGCAGGGCTTCTCGACCATTTCCGCCGGCACCCTTGCCGTGCCGGTTCCGTCCTGGGTATAGACCACCATCTTGGTCTTCCGGTTAATGGTACTGTGGACCCGGCCCGTCTCCTTGTCGATGATAAAGGTGTCAGGGGTGATCTCCCCGCTTACCACGCTCTCCCCGAGGCCCCAGTTCCCCTCCACCACGATCTTGGAAAGATCCCCTGTGGTGGGCTGGACCGTGAGCGCGACCCCGGCGGACTTGGCGTTGACCATTTTGAGGACGGCCACCCCGATGGGCGCCTTCTCCATCTCCATGCCCTTTTCGATCCGGAAGGCGATGGCCCGGGTGGTGAAAGCACTTCCCCAGACCTGGATCACCTTCCGCGCGAGTTGGCCCTTGCCCCTCACGTTCAGGTAGGTTTCCATCTGCCCCGGCATGCTCACCGCGCCGCTCGAACGGGTAGCGACGGCTGTATTTTCCTGGCCGACCTGTTCGCAGAGTTCGTCATAGTAGTCCCAGAGTTCCCGTTTCATATCTTCGGGCATCTTCTTGGATTCAATAACCCCCCTGATGAATCGGCTGGCCTCGATTTGCTTTTCCACCTTGTTCAATTTTCCCTGGTTTTCGGTGACGTACCGCCTGATCTCGTCCCCGGCCCCGGTTTCCTCCATAAAACGCTCATATCCGTCTACGGAGACGGCGAATCCCGGGGGTACCTTCATCCCCAAGTGGGTCATCTCTCCCAGGTTGGCGCATTTTTTGCCGACAAGATCGTTGTGTTCGCTTCGGAGTTCACTTAGCCGATAGAGCCATTTCTGTCCCATATCCATGCTCCCAAAAGGACCGGCGCCCGAGGCCCGGTGGTCCGGGCGCCCGGCCAGGATACGAGTTACTTTTCCTTGTCAAGAATATAGACGGTTCCCAGGTTGGCATCCACCTTGATTCTCTGCCCCGATTTGATCTTCACCGTTCCCTCGAAAACGTTCATGACCACGGGGATACCATATTCCCTGCCCACGATGGCCGCGTGGGAAAGGCTGGCCCCACGGTCCACCACCACGCCCTTGATCATCGAAAAGATGGGAGTCCAACTGGGAGAGGTGCTGGCGGCCACCAGAATGTCGCCTTCCTTGACGAGGTGAAGTTCGTCCTCGTTCATGATGACCCGGGCCGGTCCCTCCGCCACTCCCGGGGATCCGCAGGTTCCGTAAAGGTCGGCCTTGAGTTCCGGGCGAACCTGGGGCATGGAGCCCACCACGACCTTCAGGGCGATGGGATCGTTGGATTGGACGAGTACCCCCATGGCCTGGTCCAGATCGAATCCTTCCTTGAGAAAGGCCGGGGGATTGGGGTTCTTTTTCCATTCCTCCCATTCGGCCTTGCGGCGGTCCACGATATAGCGCAGGTTGAACTGGTCGGGATTGATGGCGGCCCTTCGAACCTCGTCGGGAATGAGGAAAAAGATATCCTCGTGATGATCGATGGTACCCGCCGAAACGAACCGCCGCCCGATACCCAGGGCGCTTCTTCTCATCATGGCATGGGTGTAAAGGTCCAGGTAATGATCGTGTTCCTCGCTGAACACCCCGCTCTTCTGGGCCAAACGCATCAATTGTTCGAACCACCCGCGTTGTTCAGGCGATACCTTTTCGAGGACTTCCCTTTCGGCCGCTTCCCGCTCCTCGGTAAGCTTTTTGCGTTCTTCATCCAGGTTGAAGTCTCCGCCCTTCAGCAAAAACTGCTTCACATTCGCAAGGGCCGGGGCGGGGTCTTCCACCCACGTGGGCAGGTTGATCTCCGACATGCGTTGCATCCTCCAGCCGTCCTCGTTCATGAAGGCCATGAAGTCTTCCATGAAGGCCCGGCCCTTCTCCGTACTCTCGAGTCGTTCTTGGATCTGTTCCGGTTCGCTTTGCAGGAACTCTTCCGTCAGGCCTTCTTCTCTCGCACGCTTCGAGAACTCCCACAAGCGCCGATCCACCTGGAAGACCTTGTTGTCGAAGCCAGAGACAAGCTTGTGAAACACCGGGGAAGTGTCATCGATTCCCGCAAGGTCGCGGCACATGTTTTCGAAGAGGATATAGGCCGTGTAGGTCCCGTACATCATGTACATGTGAATTTCCCACATTCGGCGGCAGGTATTGATGGTCTCCTCGAAGTTTTCCAGCAATTCGATGTTGCTCGCCTTCTCAAGATCCAATTTTTTTAGGTTCTCGTATCTTTCGAGGATTTCCTTCAGGAAACCCTGCCACAGCCCATCATAGTCTTCGATGAAGGGAAGAATGGCTTCGCGGAACTTGGCTTCTCTCCTCTGCCGCTCCTCTTCGCTTTTGACCAGCAGGAGCGTCAGGTATCCCCCTCCATTGTGAAAGCGCCAATCCCATCCCTTCACGGTGGGGAGGCTCAACTTCTCGGCGCCGTATTGCATGCCATGACGGCAGAAATTGATCCAGAACCATCCGAACATGGGCGTCCAGGGCGGCACGGAATGAGTGCCGTCCAGGAACCAGGCCGGAGATTGCTCGAAATCGTTTTCGGGATCAAATTCCAAGCCCGGGACCACATCGTAAACCTTCATGTTTCCCTCCTTACTTGCATGGGGTTAAAAGAAAAAGGACGCGGCCAGACTGCTTTCTCGATCATCCGGCGTTGGTTTAAAACTGGGAGACCAGGCGCTCCGGGAAGAGGCGAGGGTTGAAATCGGAGGAGATTCAGGCGGGCGGCAGGCGACGGGCAAAAACCACCCGGCCGCCGGATATAGGGTGCGTGATCGCGGGTTCGAGGGTCGATGGAACCTCTTTCAGCCGCAGCCTGGATGCAGTCTTAGGATCCTTTTCTTCCTCAACGTGGAGGAACAGCGCCAGAACCTGGTCCCCAACCGGGGACCTCGAAACGGATTGGATTGTCACCTCCTTTCCTGGAAACCGCAAGAATACGCCCACCCGGCCCATTGTCTTTCCATCCCTCCGGGGAGTGCGTGGATGGGGAGGATCTATTTCCCATGGGAGTGGCCTTGAACGGTATCGGAATGGGCATTTACCGGCAGCCTCCAAAAGATTCGTTTCTCCGATGGGGGCTCCCTCGGAAACCCCTTCGGTTTTTCACCCAGCGGGGTGCGGCGCCATGGAAACAAAAGGGTTTTATTGAACCCAAATTATGCGTGAATGCTTGCCCGCTGGCTGTTTGGCGGTCTTGCCTGTCTCGGGCGCGGCCTGTCCAAGGAAGGGTAAAGGGATTTTTCCGAAGCGGCCTATTTTGGCTCTGGAGCAGCCTGCCTGCCGCAGGCAGGGAGAGCGGAAGAGCCAAAATAGGCAGTGAGCGGAGCCATGGACGGCGTAGCGCTTGCCCGCTGCTGTCTGGCGGGAACGTAGCGGAGGAAATATCCTTTTACCCTTCATCTATCGGGTGCTGCCAGGATGCTTTAACATATTGTAATAAAGATAAATTTCATTATTAATTAATGTATAATTTGGGTTTACTGAAAACACTCGCCGTGGATCTCCCCCCTTTAAGAGGATCCACAGGATCTTGTCTTTCCGGCATGTCGCCCCTCGTCAAAGGGCCTTTTCCATGTCTGCCAGGACTTCGGGAATTCCCAGGGCTTCAAGCCGTTCTTTGGAAGGTATCCCTTCTCGAGTGTAACCGAGGTCTCGGTAATATTCATCGAGCAGGCCCTCAAGATTTTCCACCCTCTGGCCCGTCGCCGGTCCGGCGTTCTTTAAGGGCTCGGCCGTCATCCGTTCAGGAAGGGTGTCGTCCCTCCTCCTGAACCCTTCCCGCACGTTGAAGCACCTCTCGATACATAGAATCCGCTCCCCCGCCCGAAGGAGATTTTCCGGATCCCCAAGGGATTCAAGGCCTGTAGCGGCCTCGAGGTATTCGGCGTACATCTCGAGGTTCAACCCCGTGTTTCCAAAGGTGCAGGCGATAAGGGAGTCCTCGACGGCCTGTTCCATCTGGACCCTTGCGATATCCGCTCCCTTTCCTTTTTCCGTGTAAGGGTCGACCTTTCCGGAGAGTTCATCCCTGGGCCGGCCGTACATGTGACTGCCTCCGATATTGGATGTGGCCATGCTGAGGGCGTATCCCTTGACACCCCTTGGATCGTACCCCGGAAGCTCCAGGCCCTTGATGTGCATGGCAAAGGGTTCGGCTCCCTCTCCGAGCTCAACGGCGGCCCTCAGGACCCCTTGTCCCAGGATTTGTCCGATTCCCTCCCCCTTGCCGATCCGTTCAATCAAGGTGAAGGCCGCCCTCCGGTCCCCCCAGGTGAGGGTCAGGCCGCCGGTCTGCAGGGGAGTGAGGATGCCTCTTTCAAAGAGTTCGAAGGCGAAGGCCAGGCAGACACCGGTGCTGATAGTATCAATGCCGTAGTAATCACAAAGGGCATTGGCGTCTATGATGAAGGACTTGTCCGTGATGCCCAACAGAGGCCCGAAGGCGTAAATGGATTCGTATTCCGGTCCGTCGATCCGGGTTCCCTCCAAGGGGCCGGTGGCGACATCCCTCATTCCGCCGCAACGGGTCATGCAGAGGTAACAGCCCGCCTTGGCCTTTTTCAACCGGAAGAACTTCTGCCCCGAGATTTCTTCGATGTTCTCAATGCTTCCCTCCTGGAAGTTTCTAACCGGCAGAATTCCCAGATTATCCACGACGGTCGTGATGTAAGGGGTCCCTAGGGTATTCATGTTTTCTCTTCTGGGGTGCCTTTTCAGAATTTCTATCTGCTTCTCCAGAAGGATTCGGAAGCGGTCCGCATCATGGGGAACGTATCTTTTTGCAGGCACTTTGATGGCCACGGCCTTCAGGTTTTTGGCTCCCATGACGGTTCCAAGGCCTCCACGGGAGGCGGTGCGCTCCCCCGATGCGATCACGGCGTAGCGGATCCCTTTCTCCCCTGCTGGTCCGATACAGGCGGACTCGGTGCCCGGCCCGTGCCTTTTCTTAAGCAGGAGCTGGGTGCGCCTGGTGTCCAGTCCCGCCAGGTCCCGGGCGTCCATGAACCGAGGGCCGCTCTCGTCGATGAAGAGGTAAGTGGCCTTCTCCGCCGCTCCCTCGATGATCATCAGGTCGTAGCCTGCATGCTTCATCCAGGGCCCGAAATTTCCGCCCGCGATGGACCGGAAGATGGTCCCCGTGAGGGGGCTCTTCGAACTCACGGCCCATTTTGAGAAACCCTGGATCCCCGTGCAGCCCAGGACGCCTATGGACATGATGAGCTTGTTCCTCGGGCCGAGTGGATCGATTCCGGGGGCGATTTCGTCGTAAAGGTATTTAGAGCCTAGCCCCCTTGCCGACAGGTATTTCTCGAGATGTCGCGATGGAATTTCTTCTTCCTTGAAGGTGGATGCCGACAGGTTGATCCTCAGCAGTTTTCCTGCGAATGTGCTCATCTCTTTCTCACCTTGATCGACGTTTTTACCCGCCGCGATCCGGCCTTCCGGGTTTCGCCGCCTTTGGAATATCGTTTGGTGCGGGTTTCATCGGTTGATATGCCCGGATGGAACAAGGATCTTGCACCCGTAACAGGAGACCAATCCCAGCAGTTTGAGGGTCATTTCCCGGTACGCCGGATCCTGGAGCATTTTACCGATGGTGGTGATTTCTTCTACGCGGCCTTCGGCGATGATATGGGGAGTGGAACCCACGGCCACGTACCATCCTCCCAGCATTTCCAGGCCGAAGGATTCCAGCCCAGGCATCTGCTCTTCTCGCTCGAAGTCCTTGAAGGCATAGAAGTCCTGTGGATTGACGTTGTAATGCTGATTGAATTTGTATCCGTGTTCGATCTCAACGGGCTTTGCGGGGATGACTCCGGTCGGTACGAGCAGTTTTGAATGATAGTTCTCCACAAGGCTCAGGAGTTTTCGGCGGAGTTGAATGAAAGATGGAGCAGTGATGAGTTTCTCCACATCCTTTATGGCCCTGGAGACCCCTTCGGTGATGAAGGTGGGGCCTTCCCCGGAGGCCACCCGCCAGGATCCGGTGAGCATCATGAGTCCCGTATCGTTGATCCGGGGGACGAATTCTGAGGAAAAAAAGTCGTCAAAAGGACCGTCTTTTCCCTTCAGGACATCCCAGTACTGAACCAATTTTACCGGCATGGATGCCTCCCTTCCCTGAATTTTCCCCTTCAGGGATGAGAATCTCCCGGAAGAAGGAATTTCGGGGAATTCACGGTTTTCGGGGTCATTGTCTCCCATCAGGGGAGCAGCCCCGAAGGCATGAGGATCTTGCTCCCGAATCCATTTACCATGGGTAGGAGCTTGGCGGTGAGACGCCTGTAAGTCTCGCTGCCGATGGCCTCCAGGATTCGCTTGGGATCGGTGCAGGATCCCTCGGTTACGATGTTCGGACCCGGCCCGATAGCGACGTACCAGGACCCGATCATCTTGATGCCCAGACCTTCAAGGGCGGGGATATATTCATTTTCCATGAAGGCTTCGTAAGTGTCGTATCTGTCCGTGATGACATCGTAGTGGTGGTTGAACCGGAAATTGGTATGTTCGGGAAGGAGGCTTTCCACGCGGCCCGTCGGGACCAGGATCTTGGTGCGGTAATTGGTGGAAACGAAGTGCATAAGCCGGTTGAGCTTGATGAACTCTTCCTGTTCCAGCAAGGCATGGACCTGGGCCATAGAGTCCGCCACGCCTTCCAGGATGTGGAAAGGGCCTTCCCCGGATACTGCGTACCAGGAGCCGAGGATTTTCAGAAGACCGGTGTCGTTGATCCCCGGGATATAGTTCTTGGAGAGGAAATCCCCGAATTCCTCCCGGTGTTCTGAGAGGACATCGCAGTACTGGATGAATTTGACGGTCATGGCTCCACCTCGTCATAAGGCCAGGGCTCATGCAACCGAGACCTTTGAAAAACGTTCAATTTTGTTCAAGGTCAAGGAAGGCGAAAATTTTAACCACAGGAATACACTGAAGTATTTCGAGGATTAAAATTTGAGCCTGACGCCGAGATTGGGCAAAAGGAAGCGTTCTTCAAAGGTCTCGGCAGCTTTTATCAATGCATGGCCCGCCCGCCGTCCACCAGAATGGTCTGGCCGGTGATGAAATCGCTCTCGGGGGAGGCCAGGAAAACGGCGGCGCCCGTAAGGTCCTCGGGACGTTCCAGCCTCCGCAAGGGGGTCTTGGAGGTATCGTACTTGGCCACGTCGGCCAGGCCGCGGCTCGCTTCGGTATCCGTAAATCCGGGGGCTATACAGTTGATACAGATGTTGTGGGGTCCCAGTTCGACTGCAAGGGCCCGGGTCAACCCGATGATGCCTCCCTTGGAGGCCACGTAGTGGGCGAAACCGTGGGATCCTGTAAAGAAGACCTCGGAGGCCAGGTTCACGATCTTCCCGTATCCCTGTTCTTTCATGTAGGGAAAGACCGCCCTGGCGCACAGAAAGGCCCCCTTGACGTTGACCGCCATGACCAGGTTCCATTCTTCAAGGTCGATTTCCTGGAAGGGTCTCCTGCGGATGCCGTCGTAGACGGCCGCGTTGTTGATCAGAATATCGATCCGCCCGAAGGCTTCATAGGCGGCTCTGGCCATGGCCAGGGTATCCTCTTCGCGGGAAACATCGGCCTGGAAGTCCACGGCGTCACCACCCATTTCCCGGATCAGCCTCACGGTCTCCCGGAGATTGTCCAGATCCCTTCGGGTGACCACCATCACGCGGGCGCCTTCCCGGGCCATTTCAAGGGCGAAGGCCCTGCCGAGCCCCTTCGCGCCCCCGGTCACTATGGCCGTTCTGTCCTTGAGCCGCATGCTTTCCTCCTCTCCTCTAATACTCTCTCCCCTTTTCCTCCCAGATCCTGGGCAGGTTGAAATCCTCCACTATCACCTTAAAACAGTTGTAGGAACTGCCGCGCCCGATGCCCCCGCAAGAGTGGAGATTGGAAGAGCAGATGTACATATTCTCAACTCCGGGGATACGGTAGTTGGAGATCTCGGCCAAGGGGCGAAACCGGTCCTGCTGGGAAAGCATCATGGCGCCCTCCACCCAGCCGCCCTCCTTCATGTCGGGGTGGCGATAGGTGACGTCCAGGGGCGTTTGAATGTTGTGGGAGATGACATTGTCCCAGGTCATGTTGGGGGCATAGATCTGCCAGTCCTTGAGGGCCCGGTCCACGATTTCCCGTTTCAGCTTGAGCCATTCACGCTCGGAAAAGAAACGGTAAGGTGGGGCGAATTCCTCAATGAGAATGGTATGCTTGCCCTCAGGAGCCCTGTTCTTGTCCCAGATGCTGTCCGGCGCCGTGAGCAGGTACATATGCCCGGGCCTGGGGATTCCCTGCGTGAAGATATCCGACATGTAATTGTAGGCCATGTAGTCTTCGTCCTTGGGGCCCATGTAAAGGCGGGGCTGCTCCCCCAGGTCGGGGTTGAAGCTCTTGGCCTTGTAATCGGGAAGCTCATGGAGGGCCACGTTACCCCAGAATATCTGGGATCGGTCGTAGTCGATGTTTTTGATGCGATGGGCGAGCTGGTCGGAGAGTTTGGTATCCCTGAGAATCCGGAGCATGGTTTGAGGTACCCCCAGGTCGCTCACCACCAGTTTTCTGGCCTCGATTTGGGTGCCGTTGACCAGCTCGATCCCCACGGCCCTCCCCCCTTCGAACAGAACCCTGTCCACCTCGCTTTCCACGAAGAATTGTCCACCCATGGAACTGAAGGACCTCTGAAGGGCGTGGGTGATGGCGTGGGTGCCTCCTGAGACGATGGAAGCTGATTCAAGGGAGAGCATGAGTCCAAGGGTGTGGATGGCCAGATAGGCCCCCATTACGTCCACCGGGAAACACCCGGAGGAGGTTTCGATCGCCCTCATGAAAAGGACGCGCATTTCCGGGCTCTCGAAGAGGTCCCGGGCGAACTGGATGCCGTTCATGAAATGCCAGCGGGGATCGAACCCGTATTTTTCGTCCGTGAACAGTTCCTCCAGGGCGTTGGGAACCCCCCAGGGAGTGGGCGGGCTGTAGCGGTATTTCCTGAAGGCCTTGCGCCACTTTTTCTCATACCGCTCCGTGATCCACTCGTAAGTGTCGGCGTCTCTCTTGGAGAAGCGGGCGATTTGGTCGTACGTCTTCCTGAAATTCTCGTTGGAGAATTCCTCCTTGCCCGTTTCGGGATCCACCACCCGAAAGGCGGTATACCCCACGAAGCAGGTTTCGTCCGGATAGACCATGGCCTCGTTTCCTTCGGGAAAGACGTAATGGAGGCCGAATTTCCGGAGATTGAAGTCATGGTAGGCCGGGTTGCCGAACATCCGGGTAAAGTGGGCACATGGATTCTGCACGAATGCTGGCGCAGGCAGTTCGTCACCGCAGGCCCCGCCCCCGAGTTCGTGGAGCCTCTCGAAGACGGCTGTTTCCAGGCCGGCGTTTTGCAGGTAGTTGGCGATAATGGTGGCGTGATGCCCCCCTCCGATCACGACAGCATCGAAACTCATGTCGGCCATGGCAGCAACTCCTTGTTCGATAATGGATTCTTGGAATCCTTGAACGATTAATGGACGTAGAACAGAATTGAAAATCCGAACATTCTCCCGTCAACCCTTCAGGCGCGCCAGCGGGTTGACGGCCTCATTGGCGGCGGGAGCGGGTTCGGGTTTCGGTGGTACGGCTGGTTTCGCCTTTTCCCCCGGTGCCGTTTCAGAGACCGGTTCCCCAGGGGCCTTCGGAAAGAGCGAGTACCTCCCGAATATCAAGGCCATCAATGCCTTCCAGATCACCGAAGGCTTGAGCCCGATGAGGATCGCCTTGCGCATGTCCTTTGGTCCCATGTACACTTTGATGGTCCAGTGCAAGGGCTGGGTGGCCTCCATGGTCACTTGAAGGACCTGTTCACCGTCAAAGCGGGTCTTGAAAAGTTCCTTCAGGTCGGCCACCATCACCGTCTTGCCCAGACCCGTGGATTGGACCTTCATGAATGATCCTCCCTAAAGCAGGCCGAGTTCCTCGGCCCGGATGATGGATTCCGGCTTTTTCCACCACTTCTCGATGCCGTAGTCCTCGGCGATTCGGTTGGCGGCGTTGTAACCGTTGGCCAGCAGCACTGTCCCTCCCGGGTAGGTGCAGGATCCGCAAATGTAGAGGTCCTTGATCGGCGTGGCATATTCCGCGCAGTGCTCATTGGGCCTGAGGTATCCCATCTGGAGGGGAAGGTAGGCCCCCTGCTTGTAGGAACCTTCCCGCATATCCACGAACTTGTTGTGGATATCCTTCGGGGTGGTAATGTAACGCCACATGATAGTCTCTTCGTTCACGTTCGGGACGTACTGCCGGAGCTTGGCGAGGCAACGCTCTGCGATTTCGTCCCGGATGTCGTACCACCGGTCCGCTCCGCCGTCGGCCAAATGGTAGGGGGCATGGCAGGAAATGAGACCCGTGTGTTTCCCCGGAGGGGCCTGGGAGGGATCATGGAGTGTCGGGAAGCAGCTGTTGAACCCGGAATCCCTCAATTCGCCTCGCTTGATGGCATCCTGATGGGCGATGAGTTCTTCATAGGATTCGTAGCCGAACAGGTGGATGAACGAACCCGCCACCTCAGGGTTCTTATCGGCGGCCTTGAACCGGGGGGCCTCGAACAGGGCCGTGTGCACATGGAAAAAGCTGGATTTTTCCCACTTCCAGTCCTTGATCCGGGTCACCAGGGCCGCTTCAAGGTTTTCCTCTCCCACGAGATCCAGGAAGGTCTGGTGGGGATTCAGGGTGCTGACGATGAATTTTTCGGCCTCGTAATAGTAGCCGTCCTCAGTCTCCACGCCCTTGGCCCGGCCGTTCTCCAGGACGATCCGGGTCACCGGCTTGGGCCCGATGATCATGCCTCCGTTCCTGTAAATGACCTTGCTCATGAGATGGGCCAAGTGGTGGCTGCCGCCCACCACCAGGCGGTAGTTGGCCGCTCGATTGATATAGAGCGGAACGAGAAAGCCCAGGCCCTCCAGGTCGTAGTCGAGGCCCCACATGGTAGAGGCGTACAGAAAGAGGGTCCGGACATGTTCGTTTTCGAAGAGTTCCTCCACGATGCTCTTGGGAGACATGGCCTGTAACGCCTGGAGATCTCGTCCGATCTCGTGGTTTTGCATCTTGGTCATGGCCTCCATGGCCGGATGTGGCGGAGAGTAAGTCGCAGGGGCGATGAAGAGGTCCATGTATTCCTTGAACCGTGCCGCGGCCTTCACGTAGGTCCGGGCGTCTTTCTCGGAGAACTGGGCTATGGATTTGGCAGTTCGTTCGGGATCCTGATGAATGCAAAGCGAACGGCCGTCCAGGAGGGACAGTGACATCACCGGGTCCGGGAAGATGAATTTCAGGTCGTAGAGGGTTTCCATCTCGTACTTGAAGTCCTGGAAAAAGGGGGCATAGTCCACCATGGGGATATAAATGGCGTGGGTGTTGTGGATGAAGGTCGGAATCGTTATGTGTTCCGAGCACAACCCCCCTCCCATCTCGAACCGCCGTTCCAGCAAGAGGATTCTCTGGCCTGCTTTTGCGAGGTAGGCAGCGACCAGGAGACCGTTGGGTCCGGCACCTATGACAATTCCATCGTATTCAGCCATGGCATCCTCCTTTTCGACGAAAGCAGACGTGGTACGTGCCTTTCAGTGTTCGGCTTTTCAGTTGACTTGTCAAAACAATTGTTTTTATAGTGCCATAAGCGTTCCTTATGGGCCTTCCGAGATGCAAATCAATCTCAATCAACTCAGGGCATTCTACCTTGCGGCAAGGGAAAGGAGCATCACCCGGGCCGCGGATATCCTCTGTATCACCCAGCCTGCAGTCACCATGCAGGTCAAATCCCTTGAGCAGGCCCTCGATATCAAGCTTTTCAGGAAATACGGGAAGGATCTCCGGCTGACCGAGGTCGGGCACGTCCTTTTCGATTATGTCGAGAAGATCTTCGAGATCGTGGATGAGATGGAATTCGTCCTGAAGCGTTACTCCGACCTGTCCAGGGGATCCCTCGTCCTGGGAACGACCCGAAGCTTTGCCCGACACCTTATGCCCCGTCTTCTCTCGAGGTTCCAGGAACGCTATCCCGGCGTCAAGATTTCGCTCAAGGTGGGAAGCAGTCAAGAAATAGCCGACGGCCTCATGGCCTTTGAATATGATCTGGGCATCATCGGCCGCCTCCCTCACAGCGACAAGCTCAAGGTCATCCCCTATACCCGGGAGGAGTTCTGTCTGATCACGCCACCGCAACATCGGTTCGCCGGGATGAAGTCCGTCTCCCTCAAAGACCTGAAGGACGAGCCGATCATCATCCGGGAAAATGGCTCCGGTTCACGGTACGCCATGCTTTCACTTCTTGAAACCCACGGTATCACGCCATCAGTGCTTGTTGAGGCGGGTAGTGTGGAATTCATCAAGGAATACGTCATCAAGGGGAAGGGCGTCTCTTTTCTATACAAACCGGAAGTTGAGAAGGAGGCAATGCAAGGACTGCTCCATTGCGTGTGCCTTAAGGAGGGTCCCATTTACATCCAGACCGATATCGTCTATCCCAAGGATGTAAACCTCTCCCCCCCGCCCAGGCCTTCCTGGAACTGGCCAGGGAAAAAGATGCTTGAAGATCTTCCCGTCATGGCCCTTGCCAACAAAGGAAGTAGTTTTTAAAAATCGGAGAAGAAAACATGAAGGAAAGAAATTCATATGAGGATTGGTCCGGCTTCCTTTCGGTACTCCTCGAAGAAGCGGAGCCTTATTTGAAGGTCAGGGGGGATCTTCTTCATGTCCGTGTTTCCCACCGTTATGCTCTCATGCTGATGGAAAAGGAGGGCGGGGACAAGCGTATCATCGAGCCCGCCGTTCTGCTGCATGATGTGGGATGGTCATGCTTGAGTCCCGAAGAACTATCCCATGCTTACGGGGCGCGGGCTGTCGGGGCGGAGGCCAAGAGGTTGAACCGGATACACGAGAGGGAAGGGGCCGAGATCGCGGCTCGTATTCTCACAAAGCATGGATACGACCCCAAGTTGATCGAGACGATACGGCGTATCATCGAACGGCACGATTCGTCTCTTTCGGTATCATCCGTTGAAGATGCGATCGTAAAGGACGCGGATAAGCTTTGGCGCTTTTCAGGGGAAGGTTTTTGGGTGGAAATCGAGCGGCAGGGCCTGGAGCCGGAAGAATTATACCTATACCTCGGAAAGCGTATCGATTCCTGGTTTTTTACTCCAACCGGCCGGATCCTTTCCAAAGAAGAATGGGAGAGGAGAGGAGAAGAAGTGCGGTCCGGTCGGGAAAAAAGGGGTGGGCTCTGATGAGCCCGGTCCTCAAAATCGCCTGTCATCGTGAGGGTGATTCGATGGTTTCATCTTTCCATCTCTTCGATCAGTTCTCCTAAGGTTTTCATCTTCTCGCCTGATTCGAAGTAATAGGGCAATTCACGAAGGAATTCCACCCATCCGTCACCCAGCTTGACCTTCAGCACCCATCCCATGACCCCGATGCAGGGAGCGGAGAGGCTCACGTGATAGATCACGTCCGAAATGTCGGTGTATGCCTGGAATCCCTCCACGCTCAATATCGCTTCGGCCCCTGCTTCCTTCGCCCGGGTTAGGACTTCTTCGGTGAGAGGTGGAATACCGAGGACGGGTGGATCCGCGATGACGATAAAGAGCGGAGCTGCGGTTCCCTGTTTTTTAATGGTTTCTTTGACGGCTTCAAAGAAATTGGACGCATACCCGGACAGGATTTGACGCCTCCTGGAAGGGTGCTTCCGGATGGCGTCCAGGACCGTCATAATTTGTTTTTCCAATTGATCAACGGGCATTGCCTTGTTCAGAGCTCCCAAGAAACACAGGGATCGAACCGCCCGGCGGCTGGTAAGCAAAAACTCGCTCCGGACAGCCTCGAAACGGCGGTTCAGGGTTTCCCACCAAAGGGCCCCCACTTCTTTGATAAGCCAGGGAGGACAGATCGCCTCGGCTTCCCTTTCCCAGGGAACGTCCCCCTGCGCGCCTACCTCGGAACATGCCAGCGGGGACCTTCGGTGTCAAGCCGGAAAGGGGGTGGGGTCCAGGTGGGAAAAATGGGCCCGCACGTGGCATATCCTTTGCAGTCCTTTGATCCCTGAAAAGGCTGGCAAAACCCTCAGCGGGGTGTCTTTCTGAATCTTGGCAAATCTCCGCCGGGGAATGCAAGGAGGCCTATGCCATGTTGCGATACCACTATTGTGATCAATGCGGGATGTTCACGGCCAAGGAAAAGGAAAGGTGCCTTTATTGCGGGGCCGACTTGAGACCGCGTCCTTCCGTATCCCGCAATGAAAGGCATTTCTCCTTTTTCACTTCCATTTTTTCTTTCCCGTATCGATCAAAGTGCAAGAAAAAGCTCAGGATGGAATCCCTGGGGTGAATAAAGAAACGGGACCTTTGAGCCTGAAATCTTCCGAGTGTCGAGTTTGCCGAAGATGCAAAGCCTCGATCGCCCGATTGTAATCTCCTGTTGCAAGTGGTCGATAACATAAGGTCTTTCAAATGTCTCGAAACATCTCCCGGGTCGGATGTCTCCCTGAAGGTGGAGGAATTTCATGCCGAATCGTCATGATCTTGGCGTATTCTTCTCCCCTGACCGTCAAAAGGGACATCATGGATCCTTGCCGGAGGTCCGGCAGTGAGAGGTATGCCCGGAGCAATGTTACGGGGAAATCCCGGCTTGAGCGGATATGGAGGGGTTCTATCCCCAGGGTAGAGCGGTGGAGAGAACCAGGGGGGCTGATTGACTCCGTCCGCCGTGGTGGGGAAGATCCCGGGCACCCGGATTTATTCAAACCAATCCAGCCATAAGGGCATCGAAATAATGATGCCGAACAGAAAGATCAAAGGTATGACATAGATCCAGTTCGCCCCGTTTATGGAGGGGTACATGACGGTGACGAAAAAGGCTGTGGCCAGAAGGGAATATGTCGCCAAGTACTTGTCCATGGCAGGCATGATAGTTCGCCTGAAAAGGAATGTCAAAGAAAAGCAAGCCGGAGCCCGAGGGATAGAGAGGCGTATGCCGATTTTGCCGAATCTGCTGCGTTGTAAGGCGCTCGAAGTACGTACTAAAAGTACGTCTTCACACCTTAAGCCTTGCATCTTCGGCAAACTTGGCAATTGCATAATCCGGGTTTATGTCTCGTTGACAACTGGATGTCGAAGGATGGGGTCGGGACGATGAATCTTCGGTTGGAAAGGCTTCCAAAAGAATCCGCACTTTCAATTGGAAAGGGAGGTGCATCGGGGAAGAGGTCAGATTCCCCGGAGTCTTTCTTCAGTCTCCTGTCTTTTCTTGCACTCGATGCAGAGGGTCGTCACGGGTCGGGCCTCAAGCCTTTTCTCCGAAATCTCCTCCTCGCATTCCTCGCAAATGCCGTAAGTGCCGTTATCGATCCTTTCGAGGGCCTCTTTGATCTTAGCGATCAGTTTCCTTTCCCTGTCCTTTATCCTGAGGGAAAAAGCTCGGTCGGATTCCATCGTGGCCCGATCCGACGGGTCCGGGAACTTCTCGTTCATACCGACCATGCCGTTTACCGTCTTGGTGGCCTCTCCCAGGAGTTGATCAAGCCTCTGGCGAAGGATATGTTTGAAATATTCCATTCGTTCCTCTGTGAGCATGATCCATTCTCCCCGAATTATTTTGCGCCCATCTATAAATAGCCAATTTTCGCCTTCCTTGACCTATACAAGTTTTCTTATTTATGGACGGGCACCATTTAGTAATCTTATTAAACAGGGGGAAGGGGTTTCAGATACCCGCACATTATGTCCTATCGGCACATCCGGCCCGGGGCATTAACACGGGTGGAATTTCTAAAGGGGGCGAAGCCGCCTCTTCTCCTTCCAAGCCCCTGTTGGTGCCCTTGAGACCTTCAGGGGGGGATTTCGGCCCCAAAAATGCCGGGCCTCAGGCGGGATCTTCGTCCCCCGGATCTTTCCCTTGCCTCGATCATCCTGTTCGAATATGATTCCTTTCACCCGTTCGTAACCCGATCGGGTCTTTCTTTTCTCCCTGCTGCTTGTGTTTCACCGGACATGCCCATTTCAGAAAACATAGCGAAGCTCCGAGATCTCCTCCCCCGGACCATGCTCCGGGACAGGGCTGTGCTTTCACGCCGCCTTGAGCGGCTTCTGACCGCCCGGAAGGGAAGGACTCCCGGGAAGAAGGACTTCGAGGCCCAGCTTGAGGCCATGGAGAAACGGGCCGAGGCGTCTGCCCTGGAGATGGAGAAAAGGGCGGAAAACATTCCCCGGATCGAGTACCCGGAGGAACTTCCCATTACCTCCATGAGGGATGA
The DNA here is from genome assembly GCA_019310525.1 of Deltaproteobacteria bacterium. Taxonomy (NCBI): domain Bacteria; kingdom Pseudomonadati; phylum Myxococcota; class Myxococcia; species Deltaproteobacteria bacterium. The sequence continues at coordinate 23,760 of JAFDEE010000001.1, forward strand.
CATCATTCGGGCCGTCCGGGAGCATCAGGTGGTCGTGGTTTCGGGAGACACGGGTTCGGGAAAGAGTACCCAACTCCCCAAGATGTGTCTGGAGGCGGGACGGGGAATCGCGGGAAAGATCGGGTGCACCCAGCCCCGGCGGATCGCCGCGGCGACGATCTCCCGCCGAATCGCCGAAGAACTGGGGGAGAAGTTGGGGAAATCCGTTGGCTACAAGATCCGCTTCAGGGACCGCACTCCTCGAAGTGCCTATATCAAGGTCATGACCGACGGGATCCTCCTGGCGGAGACCCGGGGGGATCCCGGACTCCATGAGTACGATACCTTGATCGTTGATGAGGCCCACGAGCGGAGCCTCAACATCGACTTCATCCTGGGAATCCTGAGGACCCTTATCCCTCGGCGACCCGAACTCAGGGTGATCATCACATCAGCCACCCTGGACACCCGCAAATTCTCCGAGGCCTTTGGAAATGCCCCGGTCATCGAGATAAAGGGTCGTCTTTATCCCGTGGAGACCGTGTACCGGCCCCAGGAGTCGGTTCCCGGGGGGGAAAGCGAGGTCACCTGGGTGGACACGGCCGTGGAGGCTGTGGAGGAGATTTACCGGAAGAAGCGACCGGGAGACATCCTCGTCTTCATGCCCACGGAGCGGGATGTCCTGGAAACCTGCGAGCGCCTTTCGGGCAGGAATTTCCCGGGAACCTCGGTCCTGCCCCTCTATGCGAGGCTCCCGGCCTCTCAGCAGGGGCGGGTTTATTCGGTGAAGGGGAGGAAGATCGTCGTTGCCACGAACGTGGCCGAAACCTCCCTCACGATCCCGGGGATCACTTACGTGATCGATACCGGTTTGGCCCGTATCGCCCGGTATCTCCCCCGCACCCGCACAAACAGCCTTCCCGTGAGCCCCATTTCCCGCAGCAGCGCGGACCAGCGAAAAGGACGCTGCGGTCGGGTCCGAGACGGGATCTGTATCAGGCTTTATTCCGAGGAGGATTACGAGTCCCGGCCCGAGTTTACACCTCCCGAGATCTTGCGTTCCAACCTGGCCGAGGTTCTTCTCCGCATGGTGGACCTGAAGCTGGGGGATCCCCATACCTTTCCCTTCATCGATCCTCCCAACCCCAGGAGCATCAAGGACGGATTCGACATCCTGGAGGAACTGGGAGCTGTTGAGAGGCGGGGTGGACGGGTTCTCCTCACGGAGAGGGGCCGCGTCATGGCCCGGATGCCCCTTGATCCCAGGATTTCCCGGATGATGCTGGAGGCCGCAAGGGAGGGGTGCGTGAAGGAGGTGGCTGTCATAGCCGCTGCCCTGAGCATCCAGGATCCGCGGGAGCGGCCGGCCGACAAGACCTTCCAGGCCGACCAGATCCATGGAACCTTCAGGGATCCTGAATCGGATTTTTTGACCTTGCTCAATATCTGGGACCGCTTTCACAAAGAGTGGAAGGCCCTAAAGACCCAGAACAGGATCCGAAAGTTCTGCAAGGCCCATTTCCTGTCCTTCTCCAGGATGCGCGAATGGATCGATACCCATGATCAGATCATGGATATTTTCAGGGAACACGCCGTCATGAAGAATTCGCCTCCTCCCCCAGCCGATCCCGCATCCCGGTACGCGGGCATCCACCGCTCCGTACTTGCGGGGTTTTTATCCAATATCGCCCTTTTGAAAGACAAGAATATTTACCGGGCGGCCCGGGGAAGGGAGGTGATGGTTTTTCCCGGCTCCACCCTCTTCAACAAGAAGGCCCCGTGGATCGTTGCGGCGGAGATGGTCAAGACCTCGCGCCTGTTCGCCAGGACCGCAGCCAAGATCGATCCGGGCTGGCTGGAATCCCTCGGGGAAGGGCTGTGTCGCTCCAGTTACTCCGAGCCCCACTGGGAAAAGAACCGCGGGGAGGTCAGGGCCTATGAACAGGTGACCCTTTACGGGCTCCCCATCGTATCCCGGCGGCCGGTCTCATACGGCCCCATCGATCCGGAGGAGTCCCATCGGATCTTCGTGCGCCACGCCCTGGTGGAGGGAGATCTCAAGCCGCCCCTTCCCCCTTTTCTAAGACACAACCGCAACCTGATCCGATCCCTTGAAACAATGGAAGACAAACTCCGCCGCCGGGACATCCTGATCGGGGAAGAGGCCTTGGCCGACTTTTATTCCCGGAGACTGGCGGGCGTCTATGATGTGCGTACCCTCCGGAGGCGTATCCGGGAAAGGGGAGGAGACGGTTTCCTGCGGATGAAAAAGGATGACCTGCTCCGGTACCTGCCCGAGGAATCCGAACTGGCCCTTTTCCCGGACGAGGTAAAGGTGGGGGAAACCAGGCTCAAGACCTCTTACAAGTTCGCTCCCGGAAGGGAGGAAGACGGGCTGACCGTCCAGGTCCCCTCTTCGATCGCTTCCCGTATCTCGTCGGCGCCCCTGGATTGGGGCGTGCCGGGTCTTCTCAGGGAGAAGATCACGGCCTTCATCAAGGGCCTTCCCAAGCGGTACCGGAAGCAGTTGGTGCCGGTTTCAGGCACGGTGGAAACGGTCATGAAGGAGATGGAACGGACCGATGAACCCCTTTTGACGGCCTTGGCCCGCTTCGTTTACCGCCGGTTCGGCGTGGACATCCCCGCATCCGTGTGGACTTCTGTGGAGATTCCCATGCATCTCCAGACAAGGGTATCCATTACCGATTCGGAAGGGAAGGAGATAGAGTCGGGAAGGGACATCCACAAGCTGATGAGGGGCCCCAAGGGCGCACCCCTCGCTTCCGACGACTCCACCCTGAAACGGGTGAGGGACCAGTGGGAACGGGAAAACCTCAAGGACTGGGATTTCGATTTCCTGCCCGCGAGGGTGCCATTGCCCCCCCGCGGGGAGGCTTATCCCGCACTTGAGAGCACCGCGGAGGGGGTAAATATCAAGATCTTCCGGGACCCCGACGAGGCCCTTGCTTCCCACATGGAGGGTGTTTCAAGGCTTTTGGAACTCCGCCTGGCCAAGGACCTCAAGTTCCTGAAGCGGAACTGGACCCTGCCCGGAGAGGCCGCTCGGGCCGCGGCCTATTTCGGAGGCGGAAAGGAGATCGAGAAATCTCTCTACCGGAGTCTCCTGGGCCGGTTCTTTCGGAAAGATATCCGCACCCGCGGGGAATTCGAATCCTATGCCCGTCATCTGGAGCAGACGATGTTCGAGGAGGCCCGGCAACTGAGGAATCGGGTGATCGAGGTTCTCCTGGCCTACCAGGAGACCCGCTCGATTTTGCATACCCTGGAGGGTGCGGCCCCGTCGAATCGCGCCGTTCAGGAACTCTGCGGCCGGGTCCGGAGGGAATTGGATGCACTTGTCCCCCGCGATTTCATCGAATGTTACCCCCCTGAGCGCCTGGCCCATCTCCCCCGCTATTTAAAGGCCCTGGAGATCAGGGCGGAAAGGGGTGCCAATCATCCGGAAAAAGACCGGACCAAGGAAGCCCGGGTGGCGGGGTTTGTCAAGGCCATGGAATCCATGGTCGCGGAACTTCCCCCCCATGCCTCCAGGGAAAAGAGGGAAGGGGTTGAGGCCTTCCGTTGGATGATCGAGGAGTATAAGGTCTCTGTTTTCGCTCAGGAACTCAAGACCCCCTATCCCGTTTCGGAAAAGCGGTTGGAAATGAAGAGGAAGGAACTGGAGAGGATGTTGTAGGGATGTTGTAGGGACGGGGTCTTGATCTTAAACAAAATCGAACGTTTTTAAAGGGGCTCTAGCCTGACGGATCTCCCCGGTTGACATCGCGCCTTGGAGTAAATATAGCTTGGGGGCACCGGCCTTTGAAACTACGGGGCCAAAAGAAATATGGGAAAGCAAACGTACCTCAAACCGATCGATGCATCCGGGATTCGCCGCATCCTTGTGCGGATTACCAACTGGATCGGTGACACCGTCATGGTCCTCCCGGCCCTCGAGGCCGTGAAGTTGAACTTTCCAGACAGCGAAATCACCGCGCTCGTCAAGCCCTGGGTGGCCCCCCTATTCGAACATCACCCTGCGGTGGACAGGGTCTTGCTGTTTGAAAAGGCGGAGCGCTTTCCAGCCGACCTTCTCAGCCTCCTCAAGACCGCCGGGAAGATCCGGAGCATGGGTTTTGATCTCGCCGTCCTCTTTCAAAACGCCTTCGAGGCGGCCCTTCTCTCCCGGCTTGGCGGCGTTCCCCTCAGGGTCGGCTATGACACGGACGGTCGGGGTCTTCTCCTGACCCATCCTGTCTCAAGGAAAAGGACGGCCCCGCAAGGCCACCAGGTGGAATACTACCTGGCCATGCTCAGGGCCATCGGGTGGGAGGCCCCCCTGAAAGACCCCAGGCTTCACGTTGCTCCGGGAAGCGAGACATCCGCCCTCCGGCTCTTTTCCCTGGAAGAAATCGAGCAGGAGGGTTTCTTCTTGGGCATCGCGCCCGGAGCGGCCTTTGGCCCTGCCAAAAGGTGGCCTCCAGAGCGCTTTGCAGCCCTCGCCGACCAGGCCGTCGAGCAGTGGGGAGCGAGGGTGTTGATCTTCGGGAGCGCGACTGACCGGGATCTCGGCCGGGAAGTCAAGGCTTCCATGAAAAACCGGGCATGGAACCTGTGCGGAGAAACGAGCCTGGGGGAAGCGGTGGCCCTGATCAAACGCTGCAGGCTTTTCCTCACCAATGATTCCGGTCTCATGCACGTGGCCGCCGCCCTGGAGGTACCCACTGTTGCGATTTTCGGCTCCACGGATCCCGCGGCCACGGGGCCGAGGGGCCCCCACACCCGGGTGGTCAAGAAGCCGACGGACTGCGCACCCTGCCTTAAGGCCGTGTGCCCCAAGGATTTTAGATGTATGCTCGCCATCCACCCCGGGGACGTCTGGAAAGTGATGGAGGAGCTGAGAGGGGAATTCCAATGAAAAGACCCGCTGTTTTCATAGACAGGGACGGCACGGTGAATGAACAGATGGGATATATCAACCATCCCAACCGGTTCAAGCTTTTACCGGGGGCAGCCGAAGCCATCCGGTTGCTGAACCGGAATCGGATCCTCGCCATCATCGTCTCCAACCAGTCAGGAGTCGCCCGGGGCTACTTTCCCATCGAGCTTGTCCACGAGGTGCACCGTCTGATGGAATCGGCACTCGAAAAGCAAGGGGCCCGGATCGACGGGATCTTTTTTTGTCCCCACCACCCCCAGGGAGTGGTACCCGAGTTCAAGAAGAAATGCGATTGCCGAAAGCCCGGCACCGGTATGGTGGACCTGGCCTGTCGCAGCTTCGAAATCGACAAGACCCGCTCTTATTTGATCGGGGACCGTTACCTTGATATCGAAACGGCGGAAAGGGCCGGACTCAAGGGAATCCTGGTCAAGACTGGTTACGGGTTGGGGGATCTCACGTACATCTTCCCCCAAAGACCCCTTCGACCCTGTTACATTGCGGATGACCTGCTCCAGGCCGTTCAATGGGTATTGAAAAGGGAGGGGTAAGCCGAAACTCACGGGGAGTCCGGAAAGGGCCCCTGGGATAAAGAGGGATCCCGGGGAGTACAGCCTTCCCGCAGCTTTTTCACGGAGAGGTAATAATCGAGGTCGTCCCTGTACTTTTTTTCGCCCGGGTCGAGTTTGAGGGCCCTCCTCTCCCAGGCGATGGCCTTGTCCAGGTTTCCAAGGCAGTACTGGACCCGGGCGTAAGTATGGGCGAAGAGCCCGTTTTCCGGTTCCATTTCCACCGCCCGGGCGGCAAGTTTCAAGGCTGCGCCTACATACCGGAAAGGAAGCTCCTTCTCCGTTATCAGGTCCCGGGCGAGGCGGTTGGCCTTGGCCCCCTTCAGGATCTTTGGATCCAGGCGGTCATACATGGCACGAAGGGCCGCCGGATCCTTCTGTTTCTTAGCCACCACCGTACGCACACGCAGGCCCCTCTCGTTCGCCGGATCCAGGGCAAGGAGTGCGTCGGCCGCCTGAGCGACAATCTCCATGTCATTCGTTTTGAGGGTCTCCCGAAGGGCCTTTTCCAGGGAAGAAATCCGTTTGACCCGCTCGATGTCCAGCCTGCCCGCCAAGGCCTTATCCAGGACTTCATCAAGGTCCGATGGGTGCCCTTCCCATATCACCGTTCTGGTCTTGTCCACAAGGAAGGCGTATGGGACTCCTGGTGTTCCGTCCATGTACCGTCGCCGCACCTCATGGGTGACCTTCCCCACCCCGTAAGAAATCTCCTTTCCTTCCCCTTTCAGGAACCGGGCGAGATCGTTGGAAGGTTCATCGCTTAAGCCCACCACGCGGACCTGATCCTCATAAAAAGACTGGATCCTGGCCAGGTGGGGGATCTCGGAACGGCAAGCAGGGCACCAGGTCGCCCAGAACTCCAGGACAGTGTATGGTTTCTCAAAGGTTACCTCTTGGCCCTGAAGCCACAGGGTGCCCTCCAGGGACGGGGCCTTGTCGCCCACGCTCAGGGCCGAAATCCCGATCAGCCAGATCAGAGACAGCAGGCCTGAAAAGGTGCCCATCCTCTCTTCTCCCTTTCCTAAAAACAGACTAAAAGTCGCCGCCCAGGGGGCTCTTATGAGTCGCTTCCTTCCTCCTCCTTATCCGGAGGGTGTTCCCTGGAGGTCTCGTTTTCCCAGGGCTTGGAAGGTCTTCTTCGCTTCACGGGACTATAGAAAAGCCCCTTCTCTTTGTCAACGGGCCGACACCGGGCGGAGACCTTCCCACCAAAGGAGTCCCCGGGGAATCGAACCGCGGTCCGGCTTTTTCCTCCTCCAAGGGTGACAAAGGGTGGCGGTGCAGGAACCCCTTGAAACTCTCACCCGTTTCCATTACTCTATTTTTCAGTAATACGGCCCCGATCACGATGCCTCTCTTTATGTTTGTTCCGGAATCTGAGATGTTCTTCCGGGGGGAAGAGGAACCAGGGAACCAGGTGCCGGGGACCCACCCATTCTTTTATCCGAGGCCCATTCCACGGGGCAAGGAGGACATGATGACCATCAGCAAGGATTTGCTCGAAATACTGGCCTGTCCGAAATGCAAAGGAGAGATCCGGCTCAACGATACCGGAGACGGCCTCATTTGCGAAAGATGCAGGCTGCTTTACGAGATCAAGGACGATATCCCTGTTATGCTCGTGGATGAAGCGCGGCCCCTGGACACCTGAAAAAAGAAGGTTTTAAAAGGCACCCAGAGCAATGAAAAAGGTCCCTCGCATCGGAACCCGGCCGGGAAAGAATAGAGGCAAGGGCGAAAAATCCTTGATCGGACTTTTTCAGACCCTTCTCGATGAAGGGGCCAGGGAAGAAGAAATCTTCGCGCAAATCAGGGAACGCTATGGCTCCCTGGAGGATCCGGAGAAGGAGGCCCTGTTCCTCGAGCTCATTGAAAAGGTGGAAATCCTGCCCGAGAAGATTTCGCCCCTTTTGAATGAATTGAACACGATGGACCCGGATGACCCCGATTGGCCTCGCAGACTTGCCGGGCTCCGTTCCCGCCTTTACTCACCCCGTCTTCTCATTTTCCGGAAAATTTCCCACGCCCCCGGCGGACTCCGCTTTCTGCTGGATTTCAGGCGGGACCTGCTCTCTGCGCAACGCTTTTCGGGAATCGATCTCAAGGCCCTGGATTTTGATATTGTTCTTCTCTTCGAATTGTGGTTCCAGGAAGGATTCCTTTATCTCGAAGAGATCACCCATGATTCCTCATACCGGCAAATCGAGTTGATCAAGAACAGCGACCTCGTGCATCCCATGATGACCATCGAGGAGATGGGTCTTCGCTTAGGCAGGGACCGGCGGTGTTTTGCTCTCTACCACCGACTCATCCCTTACGAACCCATAGTCTTCATCGAGGTGGCTTTGAGCAACGGCCTCGTGAGGCGCATCGCCGATATAATCGAGAACGAGGGAAACCAGGCCGAAGAAGGAGAGAAGGACACGGCGGTCTTCTACTCCATCAACAGCACCCAGCAAGGACTCTCCGGGCTGGGGCTCGGAAAGATGCTCATCGGCCAAGTGGTCGACTACCTCAAAAAAGACCGGCCCGAGATCCAGACCTTTGCGACCCTGAGCCCCATCACCGGTTTCTGGAAATATTACCTGAGGCCCCTCCTCGAAGGAAAGGATGAAAACTTCTCCCTAAAGCAGTCAGAGTTCCTTTCCTTCTTTTCCAAAAAGCAGGCCCAACAAATTCTTGCAAAGGCCCGCTCCAGCGGCCAACGGGCGGAAGACCTTCCAGGGGCGCTGCTGACGGTCCTCTCCGGGGAGGACTGGATACGGGACGAAGAATTGAAGAAAAGCCTCCGGACCGCCCTCGTCAAGACGGCCTATCACTACATCGCCCGTGAAAAGAACCCCCAGGGTAAACCCCTGAATCCCGTTGCCGGATTTCACCTGGGAAACGGGGCCACCGTCTCCCAGAAAAACGTCAATTTTCTGGCCAACCCTACTCCCAGGGGTCTGAGGGATTCCTGCGGCCTGATGGTCAACTACATTTATACTTCCACATGGTTGGGACATCTCCGGAGATCTCTCCGGTGGTTCGAGAAAACCGAATTCAGGAACCTCTTCTCCCGCGGCCGTTAGGCCGGCGCTGTCCTCCACGGGACACAACAATCCTTCCTTCTTCCTCAGCCGATCACGAAGGGGACTTCCCCTCCAGCCGTCTCGAAATGGCCTTAGCCGCCAGAATCCCGCTTACGGAGGCCTGGAGCAGACCCCGTGTGATGCCCGCGCCGTCCCCTACCGCGAAAAGATTGCGCACCTGGGTCTCCATCTCCGGGGTGACGCGGATCCTGTTGCTGTAAAATTTGACCTCCACCCCATAGAGCAGGGTATGGCGGGAATAGACCCCAGGGGCTATTTTCTCCAGGGCCTGAAGCATCTCCAGGATATCCACCAGGTGGCGGTAAGGAAACACGAAGCTCAAGTCTCCTGCAACGGCCTCCCTTAATGTTGGCCGCGTTAGGCAGCGGTCGATGCGGGACTGGGTGCTGCGCCGACCTGCAAGAAGGTCACCGAGCCTCTGGATGATGGCGCCTCCGCTCAGAAGGTTGGCCAACCTCGCAATATAGAGGCCGTAGGCGATGGGATCGTCAAAAGGGTCGGTGAAAGCGCTGCTTACCAGGATGGCGAAATTGGTGTTCTCCGTTCTCTTGCTGGTATAACTGTGCCCGTTCACCGTGATTACATTTTCACCCCTCTCAAGAACCACTTCACCATGGGGATTCATACAAAAGGTGCGTACCTTGTCGTCAAAGGTCTTGGAATAGTAAATCAACTTGGATTCATAGACCCGGTCCGTGATTTCCTTGAGAACAGCGGCCGGCAGCTCCACCCTGACCCCGATATCCACGGGGCTGGCCACGGTGTGAAGTCCCAGGGCATCGGCCTGCTCCTTCATCCACCCGGCTCCGGAGCGGCCCGGAGCCGCCACCACGAAACGTCCCTCGACGGTTTTTCCGTCTTCCAGTTCCACTCCCTCTATCCCGCCTTCCCGGGTGAGGAGTCTTTGCACCTTGCAACCGCACCACACCTCTACCCTTCCCTCCAGGGAACGGCGGAATTCTCCCAGCACCTTCGGGCAATTCTCCGTTCCGATATGCCTGATCCTGGACGGAATGAGTTCGAGATCGGCCAGTCGGGCCCTGTCGGCCAAGTCCTGAAGATCCAGGGGGTCTTCTCCGTATAGTCGATCAGGGGCGCCTGATGATACGTAGAGGGCATCCGCCTTACTCAAAAGCTCTGACAGGGTTCCGCGATCCATCAGATCCCCCAGGAATCCTCCCACCTCGGCCGACAGCGTCAACTTACCGTCGCTGAAAGCACCGGCACCACCCCAACCGCAAAGGATATCCCCCGGATCTCTTCGGCTTCGAAGCGACAAATCCTTCCCTTGCTCCAGCAGGAGTACCGGTTCCACCCCGAGATCTCCCAGGGTCAGGGCCGTAAAGATTCCCGCTGGTCCCGCACCTATGATGATCACCTCGTAGCGCCTCATAAAGTCCTCCTGCGATGGGTCGGTCCCCGGGAGACCCGGTGATGGAAGTCTTCCCGGAATTAATGTTTTTTTATCTTACCATGAAAACGGCCTCGCCCATAGAAACTGGATCATCTCCGGGAAAAGTCGGCCTGAAAGTAAGGATTCACGGGTTCGATGGGTTACGGGAAAAGCCGGAGGAAAACCCGTGCGTGGCCCCTCGGCGAGGAATCTGTCATCCCATGCTCCCCCGGGCTTCGTCGGAGGTGCCGAATATCGCCAACTCTTTGACATCTCTTGATTTATAATTCATCCCGGACCGGATCCCCCTCATATTTATGCTTGACATTTCAAGACTTTTTCCTTTAGATACCAAGCCAGCTACAACATAGCCGCACCACCGTACCCCTGAACCGTAAGCGGCGTTGTCTGAACACCTAGATGGAGGTCATTTTATGGATATTTACGATGAAATCAGACAAATTGTCGGGTCTGAAAACGTATTTACGGGCCCGGTGGAATGTATTCCCTACTCGAGGGACCTTTCCGTTCATGAGGGGATCCCTGATGCCGTCGTGTTCGCATACACCACGGAACAAATCTCCGCTATCCTGAAACTGGCCAACAAGGAAAAGGTCCCGGTAACGGTCCAGGGGTCCGGCACGGCGACCACAGGTGCCTCCCTTCCCGTTTACGGGGGCATCCTCTTGGATGTGCACAAGATGAACAAGATCCTGGAAGTGGACACCCAGAACTTCTTCGCCAGGGTGGAGCCCGGTGTCATCTGCATGGACCTGAACAGGCGCCTGGCCCAGGATAACCTCATGTTCCCCCCCAACCCCGGTAGTGAAATGATCGCCACCATCGGCGGGATGATGTCCACCAACGCCAGCGGCCACAAGGCCGTCAAGTACGGAACGGCCCGGGACTACGTGAAGGCCCTGAAGGTGGTCCTGGCCGACGGGACCGTCATTAATACCGGGTTCAAGACGCCGAAGGCATCCTTTGGCTACGACCTGAACCACGTTTTTTGCAGTGCCGAGGGGACCCTGGGGGTCATCACAGAGATCACCGTCAAGATTCAACCCAAGCCCGAATACAATGCCCTGGCACTGGCCGTCTTCGAGGATCTTTTCTCGGCAGGGAGCGCGGTGAGCGAAATCATCGGCTCGGGTATCCAGCTCGCGGCCTGCGAAATCATGGATAAATACAGCCTCAAGGTCGTCGAGAATGTGATCGAGCGGGATATCAGCGGGATCGAGGCCATGCTGATCATCGAGGCGGACGGGGCCAAGGAAGTGGTCGTCCGGGACATGAACAAGATGGAGGAAATCTGCAAAAAACACAAGGTGAAGGATTTCACCTGGAGCGACGACCCGGCCAAAGCGGGCGAAATCATGGAAGCCCGGGGGAAGCTGGTGCCCACCCTTTCCAGGATCAAGCCGGGGAACAGGCTCGTGGCCATCTCCGAGGACCTCGGCATCCCGCCCTCCAGGATCCCTGAGGTGATTAAGAAGGCCCAGGAGATCTCCGACAAATACGACCTGCTCATCACCACTTTCGGCCATATCGGAGATGGTAATGTCCATACCACCTTTGTAACGGATATGAGGAGCAAGGAGCAGTGGGACAGACTGAAACCGGCCGCCGACGAACTGGCCGACATCGCCATCGAGATGGGAGGCGTGGTGACGGCCGAGCATGGTACCGGGTTGGCCCGGGCTCCTTACATCGAAAAACAACTGGGTCCGGCCCTCGAGGTCATGCGGTCCATCAAGCAGGCCCTGGATCCCAACAACATTCTCAACCCGGGAAAATTCGGCCTGGAGAGGAAAAAATATGATATCTATGACTATTTCGCTTTCAAGACTTTCCTCGAACACCCCGAAGGCCTCAATTCCCTTGGAGAGAATATAGACAACGAGATCCTGGCCTGTATCGCCTGCGGGTTCTGCCGCCTCGGATGCCCCACCTTCAGCGTGACCCAGAGGGAATCCAGGAACGCCCGCGGAAGGAACGTCCTGGCCTTCAACTTCCTCAACGGAACCATCGAACCTTCCAAGGAGCTTGCCGAAGCCCTTTACAGCTGCACCACCTGCCAGGCCTGCACCTATTTCTGTCCGGCCCAGGTAAAGGTGGACGAAATCGTGGAAGCCATGCGGAAAAGGCTTTACAAGGCAGGGTTCACTCCTGCGGAAACCCTGGCTGTAAGGGAAAATATCCTGGTAAACGGCAATGTATATGCCAGCCCCCAGGAGGAACGAATCGAAATATATCCCAAAGAACTCAAGGAAAAAGCGGAACGGGGCGAACTCAAACCCCAAGCAGAAACCCTTCTCTTCATGGGTTGTGTGCCCAGTTACCTCGACATGAAAATGGTCCCGAGCTTCATCAAGATCCTTGACGCCGCGGGGGTTGATTACACTACGCTGGCCAAGGACGAGGTCTGTTGCGGATTTCCGCTGTTCCTGATGGGAAGTGACGAATTTGAAGAGCACGCCAAGAAAATGATCGAGAAGATCCGGGCCACGGGGGCCGGGGAACTGATCACCCCCTGTGCCGGGTGTTACAAGACCTTCAAGAAGCTCTACCCGGAATACGGCGACCTTGGACTCGAGGTATACCACTCAGTGACTTACTTTGAGAAACTGGTCGCAGAAGGCAAAATCAAATTCAAGGGGGATCTGGGCAAGAAAGTCACTTACCATGATCCCTGCGACCTGGGCCGGAGTTTCAAGATCTTCGAAGAGCCGAGAAACATTCTTAAAGCTATTCCCGGACTCGAGTACGTTGAGATGGCCAGAAACCGGCTCCAGGCCCGTTGTTGCGGAGGGGGCGGGGGTGTTTCCGCCATTTCTCCGGAACTCTCCGTCCAGATGGCTGAAGAACGGGTCCGGGACGCCCTGGCTGTAGGCGCTGAAATCATCGTCTCGGGCTGCGCCGCTTGCAAGGACAACCTGAGAAAGGGCGCCAAGGCCATCCCCAAACAGGAGAGGGGCAAGATCAAGGTCATGGATATTACGGAAATCCTGGCATCAAACATGGAATAGACCATGGGCCTGGATCCATTCAGGGATCGGGCCTGAACATTTCTGCTCCCGCTGCTCGTTCCTGCGCCGGAGGAATGCGGGAGAGGAAAATGCGGGCGAATGAGATGAGACCTTTGAAAAACGTTCAATTTTGTTCAAGGTCAAGGAAGGCGAAAATTTTAACCACAGGAATACATTGAAGTATTTCGAGGATTAAAATTTGTCCGCGTTACGCTTGGACTCCCCACCCTTCGGGCGGGTCCCCGGTTTGAGCCTGACGCCGAGATTGGGCAAAAGGAAGCGTTTTTCAAAGGTCTCGAGATAAGAAAAGCCTTGTGTGCCGATCCCTTTGCTAACCTTTAGAATCAAAAAACAGCGGGAGGTTCAAAAATGACACAGAGAAGCAGATGGATGCACGCCGGAACGGTCCTGAAGATGAACGCCTATAATTATCCTGACAAACTTGGGTGGCAGGACAAGAGCAAGGAGTTCACCTTCAAGGAATGGAATGACAGGGCCTGCCGCCTCGCCAATGGGCTCAGCAGGCTGGGCTGCGGGTATAAAGACACCTTCGCCTGCATTGCTTACAACCGGGGCGAATGGATGGACGTTTACGCCGGGTGCGCCAAAGGGGGCCAGATCGTCGTTCCCATCCTGTTCAGGTTGACTCCCGAAAACATCCAATACATCGTGAACCACGCGGAGTGCAAGGTTTTCATCGTGGAAGAACCCTTCGTGGAGATGATCAACGGTATCAAGGACAAGCTTCCCGTCCCGAAGGACGCTTATGTTTACATGGGCGACGGACCGGTTCCCGAGGGGTATATCGGTTACGAAGACTGGCTGGCCGCCTCTTCCAACGAGGAGCCGGACTACATGGTATACGGAGACGACTTCTGGACCATCATGTATACCTCGGGGACCACGGGAAGACCGAAAGGGGTCATGAAAACCCATGAAAGCTACCATGCCCAGTATCTTCTCAACAACATCAACATGGGCGTGCGTCCCACGGATAAGGTGATGCTGGTCATGCCCATGAGCCACGTGAATTCAATCTTCTATTCCTTCCCTTACACCCTCGTCACCGCTCCCGTTTTCATATATAACATGGTCAGCTTCGACCCCGAGGACCTCCTGAAGACCATCGCCGAATACAAAATCACCTTTACTTCCCTGGTGCCCACCCATTACGTGATGATGCTGGCACTTCCCGATGAGGTGAAAAACAAGTACGATGTCTCATCCATCCGCCAGCTCCTGATATCTTCCGCTCCCGCCCGTAAAGACCTCAAGCTGGCCATTATGGATTATTTCAAAAACGCTGAACTGTGGGAGGCATACGGCAGTACGGAAGGCGGGCTGGTGACCCTGCTCAGGCCGGAAGACCAGTTCAAGAAGCTGGGATCCATAGGAAAGGAGATCTTCGGTACAGACCGGATCAAGGTCCTTGATGAAAACAAGAAGGAAGTTCCCGACGGAGAAGTGGGAGAACTCTTCTACCGCACCCCCATGCTCTTCACCGAATATCTCAAGGAACCCGAAAAGACCAAGGAGGCCTTTTTCGGTGAATGGTCCTCGGCCGGTGACATGGTGAAAAGGGATGAAGACGGATACTATACCCTGGTGGACCGTAAAGCCAATATGATTATCACCGGTGGAGAGAACGTCTATCCCTCCGAGGTGGAGGAATGCGTGGCTTCCCATGAAGCCGTCAAGGATGTGGCCATCATAGGGGTGCCGGATCCGAAATGGGGCGAAGCCATCAAGGCCGTCGTGGTCCTCCACGATGGATATGAAGCCAGCGATGAACTGGCAAAGGACATCATGAACTACACCAAGGGGAAACTGGCGGGTTTCAAGCGTCCGAAATCCGTCGACTTCATCAAGGACGAAGAAATGCCTAGGACTGCCACAGGAAAGATCCTCCACCGGATCCTGAGGGAACGATACGGCACCTGGGCCGAGGAAGCCTAAATTGCACCAGACCCGCCGCCTTTTTGGAGGCAGGCGGCGGGAACTTATAAGGGTCATTCCGTCACAGAATTCAGCCCATGCGCCTTGTAATGAAAGGGGGGGTTGCAGGAGAGATATTAGTTGAAAGGAGGTCCCGTTACTGTTACCCTAGAAAACCCTAGCCGCCTGTTGGGTTTCGCCTTGGCGGCGGGATTCCCTTCCTGAATTTTAGTGAGAGGTTTTTTTGAGCCTCCCTGAGTAGATGGAAAATGGTCCTTTTAAACCGGAGGCCAGTTTATCACCAACAATCGCGTTTACGGACGGGCTAGCAGCCAAGATACATTCCTGATTCCGCTCAATAAAAGGAGGAGCAAGACATGTTCACCAAGGCTTTCATCCCATTCAGGGGTTACTATTCGAGTCCTTTTTGCCGCTGGCAAGGCACCCTGCAAAATGAAAACTCCATCGTTCTGGGCGCCAAGACTGCAAATCGGTGGCTTAAATCCAAGGGAATCCCTTTCAATATCTTAAACACCATGTATTACGGCACTACAATCGCCCAACCATGCATGTTTTACAGCCACAACTGGGCCGCGGCCATGATGGTGGACAATGAACTCCCATTGCCGGGCACGATGGTCAACCAGGCCTGCACTACCTCTACCGTCTGCCTGAATCTGGTGGCCTCCAATATTGAATGCGGCCTTTACAAGACCGGTTTCGCCTTGATGTCAGACCGTGCCTCCAACGGCCCCCATACGATATGGCCGAACCCCATGGGCCCGGGAGGAGAGGTAATCAGCGAAAACTGGATGATGGACAACTTCAACAGGGATCCCAACGTCGGCCTCAAAATGGTTCAGACCGCGGAAAACGTGGCGAAACTTATCGGTGCCACCAAGGAGCAGGCGGACGAAGTCACATTGAGGAGATACGAGCAGTACCAGGATGCCCTGGCGGATGACCGGGCCTTTCAGAAGCGTTACATGTTCCCTGTAGAGGCGAGAATCTCTAAAAAGAAGACCGTGCTCGTCGAGGCCGACGAGGGTGTCACTCCGACCACAAAGGAAGGTCTTGCGAAATTGAAACCCGTGGAGCCAGAAGGAATCCATAGTTTTGGAAGCCAGACCCACCCCGCCGACGGTAACTGCGGTTTCATCGTGACTCAGAGGGAAATAGCCAAGGAACTCAGCGCCGATCCAAACGTGGAGATTCAGATCATTTCATACGGTTTTTCCCGCGTTGGGAAGGGCCTCATGGCCTCAGCCCCGGTGCCTGCCGCCGAGATGGCCTTGAAGGACGCCGGGCTCAAGGTATCGGATCTCAAGGCCATCAAGACCCACAATCCTTTCGCCGTAAACGATATTTACATGTCCACGAAGATGGGATTCGACGTGATGTGGATGAACAATTACGGGAGTTCCCTCATCTATGGGCACCCCCAGGGTCCTACGGCGGGAAGAAACATCTGTGAACTCCTTGAAGAGCTGACGATCCTTGGCGGAGGGTATGGCCTTTGGGCGGGTTGCGCCGCCGGCGATACCGGAGGGGCCATGGTTTTCAAAGTCGACGTGAAGGCATAATTCGAGGGATCAGTCGTTTCCCATATACTCCCTCTTGACAACCGAGGATCAAATCCTTTAAGACTAAAGGCCAGACGATGATTTGTAAATTTAATCTGAAGAAAGGCGGGTGATAACGTTTTCGGCGGACGATACTGAAAGATTCTAATGAAAAACCATGAAAGGGACGGCCCAGTAAAGAGGTGCAGGGCATAAGCTGGTAGAGGAATCTTCCGTTAATACCGGGAGGAAAACTCGAAGGCAAGAAGCACCGTGGCACCTTCTGCGGCCCCGTCAAAGGAGAGGCGAGAGAACATAACCGTTTGACCAAGGAGGAAACGATTATGCGCAAGGCATTGCTTACGGTAGTAGTCTCCGCGGCAGTGGCGGGATTGATTGGTTTGGGCACCCCGGCGGTCCAGGCAAAGGACATCAAGGTCGGTGCCATTATCAACTTGACGGGACCTGCTTCCACCTGGGGCCAATTTCATGCGAAAGGGCATCAGGACTACTTCCGCTACGTCAATGAAGTCAAGGGGGGAGTCGCTGGACACAAAATCAAACTCACCATTGTTGACCACGCCTACAAAGTCCCTGAAGCCATCAAATACGTCAAGAAGTTCTGCACGCAAGACAAGATGGACATGATCGCCACCTGGGACGCCGGGTCCGGGATCATGGCCAAACCCATCATTCAAAAATACAAGACCCCGAATATCAACTATTCCACCTACCAGGGGATCCTGAAACCCCCTGTCGATTATGCCTACCTGCCCTTCGGGAGTTACGTGATGGATTCTTACGCGGTCTTGGAATACATCATGGCGATCCACAAGGGCAGCAGCCCGCCGAAAGTGGGGCTTCTCACTTACAATAACGCTTACGGGAAATCGATCCACAAACCCAGCCGGGAGTACGCCGAGAAGCACAACGTGAATATCGTGGCGATCGAGGAATTCCCACCGAAGGCCCTGGACCTGAATACGGAAGTACTTCGCTTGAAGAAGGCGGGAGCGGAGTATGTCTTTGTTCAGTGTCTCCCTTCGGCGATCATTATGGCGCTTCAGGCCGCGGATCGGGTTGGATTCAAGGCCCCCTTCTTCGGGACCTGGACTTCCACCGACCCGGACTTCTTCAAGAGAGGCAAGGGGCTGATCCGGGATCGAATGTTTATGCAGTTCCCCGCAGGACTCCCCTCCGACGGGACCCCGGGCATGAAGATCTTCGACGTGCTGATGAAACGCTACCACAACATCACCCAGTTCGACGGCTCTTACTGGGAAGGGGTCACCATCGCCATGATTATGGAGCGGGCCTTCCAGAAAGCTTATGAAAAATTTAAAAAGATCAACAGTGAAACCGTCAACAAGGCCCTGGAAACATTTCGCAATGAGAATTTCGGCGGGGTCGTTCCGAACATAACTTACACCTCCACGGACCACAGTGCCTCTTTCATCGCTCGTATTGTCAAGGTGAACGAGAACGGCACTTACACACCCCTTACCAATTTTTGGGAACCATCCAAAGAAAAAGTCAGGCTTCTTAAATGAAGGCCTTCCGCGGAGAACCCAGCATCTTCGCTTCCAGCCAGCCCGAGGATCGGCGGGCTGAGCTGGAAGTGAAGCACCTGACCCTGAAGTTCGGTGGGATCACAGCCCTGAACCGGGTGGATTTGTCCGTGCATACGGGGGAACTGGTGGCAATCATCGGTCCTAACGGCGCCGGCAAGACCAGCTTCCTCAATTCCATCACAGGGTATTACAAACCTCAGGAAGGACAGATCCTTTTCAATGGCAAAGACATCACGCACCTGCCACCCCACCACCTAACCGGACTCGGGATCGGCAGGACCTACCAGAATATCGAGCTTTTCCCCGGGATGACGGTGCTGGCCAACATGTTGCTTGCCAGGCATATTCACTGCCGGTACAGCGTGGGAGCAGCGGCCCTCTTTTCCAAAGGAGTCAAGGCAGAAGAGGTCCGTCACCGGAAGGTTCTTGAAGAGTTGATCGATTTTCTCGAGATGCAGCCCATCCGAAAACAACTGGTCGGCTCTCTGCCATACGGTATGAGAAAACGGGTGGAACTGGGTCGGGCCCTCGCCCTGGAACCCAAGCTCCTGATTCTCGACGAACCCTTTGCCGGGATGACCCTTGAGGAAAAGGAGGACATGGTTCGTTTCCTCCTGGAGTTAAACGAGGCCTGGAACCAGACAATAATCCTGGTGGAACATGACATGTCCATCGTGATGAGCATCTCCAAGAGGGTCGCCGTTTTCGATTTCGGGGTGAAAATCGCCGAAGGATCTCCCGAATTTGTGCAGAACCATCCGCAGGTCATCAAAGCCTATCTTGGGGACACTTCTACCATTGATTAATCTAACGGTCGGATAAAATATGGCAGAAAAGCGTCTGAAAGTAGACCGTATCGATCCAGAGACCCTCTCGTCCCTGGACCAGTACACCCTGCCCCAGATCCTTTCCAGGCAGGCCGAGAGGTTCGGGAACGAGAAGACCGCTATCCGCCAGAAGGCTTACGGCATCTGGCAGACCTTTGGATGGGAAGACTATTTCCTTTACACCCGCCGCGTGGCCCTTGGATTGCTCTCTCTGGGTATAAAGCGGGGGGAGATGGTGGGTTTGGTCCTGGAAAATGAACCGGAGTGGCTCTTTGCAGAGCTGGGTTCCCAAGCCTTGGGAGCGGTCACCATTCCCCTTTTCACATCTGCCGTGGCCGATGAACTGGCCCGGGGGCTCCAGCGTGTGGAAGCGGCCTATGTCTTTGTTCAAGACCAGGAACAGGTGGACAAGCTCCTGGCTTGCAAAAAAGACCTGGAGCACGTCCGTTGTCTCATCTACCTTGACCGGACGGGGATGCGAAATTACAGGGACAATCCCTGGCTCCTCAGCTTCGAACAACTTCTGGAGCTGGGGGAAGAGATGGAAAAGGCGGAACCGGATCGCTTCAACAGGGAACTCTGGGAAGGGAAGCCGCAAGAAGTGGCCCTGATGCTGATGACCTCCGGCACCACCGGATTCCCCAAGCTCGTCATGCTCAGCCACCGGAATTTTACCGAGATGGCCAGGAAATGGCTGGAGACCGCGCCAATCGGCATCGGTGATAACTGGATTTCCATTACCCCCACGGCCTGGATCGTCGACCAAATGTGGGGGGTGGGAGTCACCCTTTGCGGCGGTCTTTGTATGAATTTCCCTGAAGATATAGAGACGGCGGTGGAAGATTTCCGGGAAATCGGACCTACCGTAATGATCTCCTCTTCCCGGTTCTGGGAAGACCTCGCATCCAAAATCCGGGTCAAGATCAATGATGCCGGGTTCATAAAGAAGGCCCTTTACCAGTGGACTCAGAAGATCGGCATGGCCGTCGTAGACCTCGAATCCACGGGCCAAAAAGTTCCTCTCTCCCTGCGAATTCGCCGGCGGATCACCAATCGGCTTGTCTCCCAACCTCTCCTCGACCGGATAGGATGCCTCCAGTTCCGGGCGGCTTATACCGGCGGCCACCCCATCAGTCCGGATGTCATCCGTTTTTTCAGGGCCAACGGCCTCAACCTCAAGCAGTGTTACGGTCTCACGGAAGCGACCGGTATCTTTCAGGTCCAACCGGACAACGAGGTTAAACCGGAGACGGTCGGGAAGCCCCTGCCACGAACCGAGGTGATCATCACCGAGGATCAAGAGGTCCTGGTGAAGAGCGCTTCCATCTTTGTAGGTTATTATCAGGACCCTGAGGCCACGGCCGAGGCCTTGCGGGACGGATGGTTCTACACCGGTGATGCCGGGTACTTCGACGAAGACGGGCATCTCCTGATAATCGGACGAAAGGCGGACATCATGCGGACCCGGGAAGGAGAGGCCTTTTCTCCGGATTTCATAGAGACCCGTCTCAAGTTCAGCCCATACATCAAGGAAGCCGTCATTTGGGGCGAGGGTCAGCCATATATCTCAGCCTTTATCAACATCGATTTCGGCAACGTAGGCAACTGGGCCGAAGAGCGGCAAATCCCTTACACGACCTATACCGACCTCTCCCAGCAACCGGCGGTGGAGGATCTCATCAGGGGAGAGGTCGCCGAAGTCAACAAGCAACTCCCGAAGCCCATGCAACTAATAAAGATCATCTTGCTGTACAAACTGCTGGATGCCGACGACGAAGAATTGACCCGGACCGGGAAGGTCCGGAGACGGTTTGTCTTTGAACAGTACAAGGAATTGATCGACGCTATATATGCTGACAAAACCGAATTGCCGGTTAAGGGAAAGGTCCTATACCGGGACGGCCACGTGGGAACCATTGAAACCACGGTCCGGATCCTCACGGTTTAACACTCATTGGTCCGAGGAGGCGTAAACTGCCATGGATTTTTTCTTTCAACTCCTGGTCAACGGTCTCTCCCTTGGGTTCTTGTATGCCCTCTCCGCCCTTGGGTTCGTGATGATATTCAAATCAAGCAGTGTCTTGAACCTGGCCCATGGAGAACTGCTGGCTATTGGGGCCTTTCTTTTCCTGGTCCTTGCCGCCTGGCTGAAGCTCCCTCTGATTTTGGCCTTTTTCTTGACCCTTGTGGGTGTCTTCTTCCTCGGTTTTGTGGTGGAACGGTTGTTCCTGCGACCCCTGATCGGTGAAAATCTGATCGAAGTAATCATGATGACCCTCGGGATAGGTATCATGTTTCGGGGACTCCTCCTCTTCATCTTCGGGGGGGATATCCACGATTATCCAGATTTTCTGCCCGAGGGGCTTTCCATCGAATGGGGCGTCATTAAAATTCCATCCGTATATGTGGCCACTTTCATTATCGGAATCCTTTTCCTGATCATCTTCGGCCTTTTCTTCAAGTATTCCTCTCAGGGCATTTACATGAGGTCCGTCGCGGACAATCAGCCGGCGGCCCTGTCCCTGGGTGTACACGTGCGCCGGGTCTTCGCCCTTTCCTGGGCCATCGCCTTCATCGTAGCGGCCATGAGCGGGATCGTGCTCGGAATCCTGAACGGCATCAACGTGCACGAACTCAGCGCGATCGGACTAAAGGTCTTTCCGGTGGTCATTCTCGGCGGACTGGACAGCATAGGCGGTGCTATCCTGGGCGGCGTTATCATAGGCCTGATCGAAACTTTTACCGGAGGGTACATTTCAACCTCTCTCCGCGAAGTGGTTCCTTATATCGTTCTGGTCATCATTCTCATGGTCAAGCCTTACGGCCTATTCGGCCTTGTGGAAATCGAGCGGGTATAATTCTTTCATAGGAAGGTCGGCATGCGGAAACTCCGATTTCATCCCTGTGGAAACTTCAAGGAATCCTATCTCCAGGAACTCACCATCTTTGAGACCGACTTCGGGAGATTATGGATGTTGGTGGGGCTCGTGCTCCTCTTTTGTGTCATCCCGTTCGTGTGCAGTCCCTATTTGATTTACGTGTTGAATACGATCGGGATCTATTCCATAGCCGCCATCGGTCTCAATCTGCTGATCGGTTATACCGGCCAGATCTCCCTGGGACACGGGGCCTTTTTCGGCGTCGGAGCTTACTCGGCGGCCATACTGGCCAACAAGGCAGGGTTCCCTTTTATCCTGGCTCTTCCCGCTGCAAGCCTTATCACGGCAGGGGTGGGATTGGTATTCGGACTGCCGTCTTCCAGGCTGAAGCACCTTTACCTCCTGATTGCCACCTTGGCAGGACAGTTCATCCTGGAATATGTTTTCGTTCACTGGGAGAGCATGACCGGAGGCGCAATGGGTATCGTGGTTTTCAATGTGGGACTTTTCGGGTTCGACCTGGGAACGGACAGACGCTTCTATTTCGTCGTTTTCGCCCTTTTTACATTCATGACCTGGGTGGCCGTCAACCTGATCCGCACCCGTTACGGCCGGGCCTTTATCGCCATCCGGGACAACGATCGTGCCGCCGAGGGTATGGGTATTCCTGTATTTGGTTACAAGTTGCTCTCCTTTGCAATCAGTTCCTTTTACGCCGGTCTGGCCGGTGCCCTTTTCGCCTATTACATGATGAGTATCACGCCGGAACCTTTTAACCTTTGGTTGTCCATCGAATTCATCGCAATGATCATTATCGGGGGCCTTGGAAGCATACCCGGATCCGTCTTCGGAGCGGTATTCATAGTCACCCTCAACGAGGTGCTGAGTCATTTGACGGAATATTTGATGAACGTGGGGGTCTCAGCCGGCGCTGCCATCACCATCGCGCCCTTGCGGGAATTTGTATTCGGCCTGGTGATCATTCTTTTCATCATTTTCGAGCCAAAGGGTATCGCCGAAGTATGGCGGATCGTTCGATCCAGTTTCAGACTATGGCCTTTCTCATATTGAGAATCCTCTTGGGAAACGGAGGCAATTCGACTCCTTGCCTGTTTTTTAAGGCAAAATTTTGTGGGTTTTGAGGCCTGGATACCGGAGCACCTTAATATTTTTTATGAGACATAACAGCATCGCTGCAACGCAGTAAGGCTTTCCGGTCAAAACGATGCAGCCGGCGGGAGCGATCAATACATGGAAAAAGATGTAAGACTACTGCTGAACAATATCAGCGTGGTGTATTCGGATGTCATCCAAGTACTGAAGGGGGTTTCCCTGACTGTACGCAAGGGGCAGATCGTCTCCTTACTCGGGAGCAATGGGGCGGGGAAGACGACCACCCTGAAGGCCGTTTCCGGACTTCTCAAGCCGGAAAACGGGAAGGTGACGGAAGGAGTTATTTACTACGACGGAAAGCCGATCCAGAATTCTTCTCCGGAGAAAATCACCAGGAAAGGGATCATCCAGGTGCTGGAAGGCCGTCAGGAGTTCAAGTACCTGACGATCGAAGAGAACCTGAGGGTAGGAACGGCGACCCGCTGGGGAAAACCTTACCAGAAGGATCTTGAACTCGTTTACCATTACTTTCCCGCGCTGGTGGCCCGCAAGAAAGGTCTTGCAGGATATTGCAGCGGCGGAGAACTGCAGATGCTCGTGATCGGGAGGGCCCTCATGGCCCATCCGAAACTCCTGCTCCTGGATGAACCGTCCCTGGGGCTTGCTCCGTTGCTGGTTAAAGAGATTTTCCAGATCATCAAGCGAATCAACAAGGAGCAGGGCACGACCTTGCTGGTCGTGGAACAGAACGCCAACATGGCGCTTCAGATCGCCCACTACGGCTACGTCATGGAAAACGGCAAGATCGTTTTGGAGAGCACGGCCTCCGAACTCAGGGAAAACCCGGACGTCAAAGAGTTTTACCTCGGAACGGCCTCTACCGGGACTTTGAAGTCATACCGGGACGTAAAGGCTTACAAGCGCAGGAAGCGGTGGTTGTAAGTCAAGGGTTTTCGGCCCTGGATTTGCGAATCTCGATTAAAACGCCCGGGCAGGTGAACCTGTCCGGGCGTTTTGATGTTCGTGAGGGCTACCGGATCTGCCCCCGGTTCTGAAAATTATTTTTTCTTTACGGGTTCAAATCCAAAGTAAACCCGCTCCTTCATGATGGACTCCTTGCCCTTGTCGATGGGATGGGGAGCCACATCGAAGACATAGAGCTGAACCTCGTCCCCTTCCTTCACCTCGCCTACGCCGCAATTGTAAAGGAGGCTGAAATAGTGCCGCACAGGGCTGTCCTCCGGGAATTCGATCCAGGCCCCTATCATGGGAGGGGTGTACTGAATGGGCACTCCTCCCCACTTTTCCACGAGGGTGACGACCTTGCCCCTTGTCGGCAGGTCGATATACTCCAGATCCTCCGAGTAACACTCGGGGCAAATCACTCGAGGCGGGAAAGAGACCTTTCCACATCCTTTACATTTCGTCGTGGTAAATCTCCCTTCTCTCAGGTTGTCGTAAAATGGGTAGATCCTGTTGAACTCCTTGCACTCAATGGGATACAGGTCCAGAGTAGGAGAATATTTTCCTTCCAAGAACGGTATTCCCTTCATTTGCCTTCTCCTTCCGCTACCTCGGCTCAAGGCCGTAGGTCACGATGGTATGTTCCACGTTGCCGCCGCTCAGGTTGTGGGTCAATCCGAATGTAGCTCCTTGCACCTGGTTGATGGCTCTGCCCTGGAGTTGTTTCATGATTTCGATCCCCATCCGGACGCCGGTGGCCCCGAAGGGATGTCCGCTGGAAATCAACCCGCCATCCGTGTTGATCGGGATTTTTCCTCCGATTGTGATCTCTCCCGATTCACAAAAGGGTCCCCCTTCTCCCTTTTCACAGAAGCCCAACTCCTCGACCTCGATAATCTCCGAGATACTGAAACAATCATGGGTCTGGGCCACATCGATATCCTTCGGTTTGAGGCCGGACCTCTCATAGGCCTTCCGGGCGGCCAGTCTCAGGTGAGGCCAATCCCCGAGGTGCTCCCCCGGCCAGTTCCCGCCGACGCTGTGAAGGGAAACCTGCGCCCCGCCCCGGAGGTAGACCAGGGGCCGATCCGTAAGATCCTTGGCCCTTTCTTCCCTGGCGACCACTATGGCCGCGGCCCCGTCTGAGAAGGGACAGCAATCGAAGAGCCCGAGAGGATCGGCGATTACGGGGGCTTCCTGGATATCCTGGAGGGTGAGTTCCTTCTGGAAATGGCCCTTGGGATTGTTCAGTCCATGCTTGTAATTCGTGATCGATACGGACGCGAGCTGTTCCTTGGTCGTACCATAGGCCTTCATGTGCTCCTTGGCCTGGACGGCGAACCAAACCGGTGGAGGACCGATCCCGTTGGGTCCGTCCCAGTCGTGGTCCACGGCGGCCATTTCATCGTACTGGATCTGCCATCGCTCGGGTGTATAGAGTTTCTCGCTCCCAAGCACCATGACGACCTCGGCCATACCGCTCTCAACGAGTCCCTGAGCGAGAAGGATTCCCGTGCTTCCACCGGCGCAAAGAACGTCCACCCGGGTGCAGATGGATGTGGGTTTCAAACCGATTCTTTCCGCTACAACAGGGGCGGTGTTGACCTGGGTGGAGCGCCTTCCCACGAAAGTGGAGGCGAAAATCAGGCCGTCGATATGGGACGGCTTGAGGCCGGGGAGATCGTCCAGGCAGGCCTTGGCCGCTTCCTGTACCAGATCCACGTAACTGGCCTCCCTGACGCCCCACTTGCATTGACCTCCTGCAATGACGCAGGCATTATAATTTCCCATTTCCTTGACCTCCTCTATCGATGCTGGATCCAATCCGTGCGGATCCAGTCTGAAAAACAGCTTCATTCATACCGGATCACCTTCGACTCATGGTGTCGGGGTCGTTTTTTGAACCCAAACTATGCGTTAAAAATGAAATTGATCTTTATTGCAATATGTTAAAGCATTCTGACAGCACCCGATGGGTGAAGGGTAAAAGGATGTTCCCTCCGGTACTTCCCGCCAAACAGCCAGCGGGCAAGCGTTCACGCATAACTTGGGTTGAAACCCCGCCCAAATATGCCGGGGCAAAAACCCCGGCATATTTGGATAGACCCGGTCTATGTTCCTCGATTGAGGGCGTTTTTTTACCAGTCTTCCCTGAAGGTGTCAACGCTTTTTTGCTGCGAAAGATCCGGTAAAGTCATGAAAGACCTGCCGGCAGCTCTTCCCGCCTATCATTTCTCCTCGTATCTAAGACGGCATTCTGATGTACATGACGTATTGACGAACGTTCCAGGATTTACTATCTTCCATTGGGCCGAATGACCAATTTCGACCCAAGAGTTTAAAACGCATCCATGCGAAAAAGTTTGAAAAAATTGCTTGGAGATAACTTTCCCCTCAGGCAAGGGGCTTTCGACGGAACCTTTACTCTCAATCCATAGGCAAAGACATAATGGAAATACTTTTCAAGGCCTTGGGAGGTCTCGGCCTCTTCCTTTTCGGGATGAAAATCATGTCCGAGGGGCTTCAGAAGGTGGCCGGGACGAGGATGAGAAAGATCCTCAACATGGTCTCCAACAACCGTTTGGTCGGGTGTGCCGTTGGGACCCTGGTAACCAGCGTTATTCAGAGTTCCAGCGCCACGACGGTCATGTTGGTAGGTTTTGTAGATGCGGGATTGATGTCTTTGACCCAGGCCATCGGGGTCATCCTCGGAGCCAATATCGGTACCACCGTGACGGCTCAGCTCATTGCTTTCAAGATTCAGGACTACGCCCTTCCCGCCATCGCCCTGGGTGTTTTCCTGAAATTCTTCATCGGCCGTCGCAAGTGGGTATATGTCGGTGATGTGTTCCTGGGATTCGGTTTGGTCTTTTACGGGTTGGCCACCATGAAGGCCGGTTTTTCGCCCCTCAAACACGACCCCTCCTTCGTGGCCTTTTTCACGCGCTTCAGCGCCGATAACCTTCCGAGCCTTCTCCTTTGTATCCTGGCAGGGACCGGGCTGACCATGTTCCTGCAAAGTTCAAGTGCCACCGTGGGAATCACAATGGCGCTGGCATCCCAGGGACTTCTCACCTATGAGGCGAGTGTCGCCCTGATCCTGGGAGACAATATCGGAACCACGATCACCGCAGAATTGGCGAGCATAGGCGGGAACCTGAACGCCCATCGGACAGCCAGGGCCCATACCCTGTTCAACGTCATAGGAGTGATCAACATCATTATAGTCTTCCCTTTGTTCATCAAGCTGGTGACCTGGAGCACTTCCACCTTTCTACACCTGGGGCCGCCGGACCTTCTGGTGGGAGGGGAAAAACCCAATATCGCCCGATACATCGCCAATGCCCATACGGCTTTTAACGTGATCAACGCCTCGTTTTTCCTCCTTTTTCTCCCTTATCTCATCAAGGTGGCGACCTGGTTGACACCAGCGGGGGACAAAGAAAAAGACCTTGAGGAAATCCATCACGTCCGACACCTGGACTCCAGGTTCATCGATACTCCTTCCGTCGCCTTAGGCCAGGCCAAGGCGGAAATCCTCCGCATGGGCGAAGCCGTCCAGGTAATGTATTCCGAGGTGGTCTACTCCTTGGAAGAACGGAGGGTCAAGGAGTTAATCAAGTGGCGCAAAAGGGAGGACGCCCTGGACATCCTCCAGAAGGAGATCACCCATTTCCTCGTCCAGGTGGCCCAGAAGCCCATCAGCCCCGAGGAGTCAAAGGAGGTCGCATCCCTTTTGCGGATGACGAACAACCTCGAGAGGATCGGGGATGCCATCGAGAACATCGCGGAATTGATCGAAGAATTGATCGAACAAAATCTTCACCTATCCGAGGGGGGCCTCCAGGACTACAAGACCATTTCCCTCGAGGTCGGCAAATTCATCGATCGCGTTATTAAGGCGATTGAGATGGAGGACAAGGGGATCATGGAGGACGCCCAGAGAATGGAAGAGACAATCAACCGCATGCGGGAGGAGATGCGGGGGAACTATTTGGTCCGAATGCAGAGCGGTGTTTGTACCGTGGACCCGGGGTTGATCCTGGTCGACATGCTCACTGCCTTTGAAAAAATGGGTGATTACTGTTACAACATCGCCCAGGCCATTGCAGGAGTCAGATAGGATATGCTCCCCCGGGATCCCCAACCGAGGGATCACTGTATCCGGTGCGGGAAATGCTGTCTTGCCTCCAGCCCTTCGCTTCACCGGAAGGATCTTGGACTCCTCAGGGACGGCCTCCTTGGAATGCGGGATCTCTTCACCATCAGAAAGGGCGAGGCGGTATTCGACAATATCCACGAAAAGGTCACCATCACCTCCCATGAAATGGTCAAGATCCGGGAGAAGGAAGGGATCAAGGGGGGATGCTGTTTTTACCAGGAGGAAACCCGGAGCTGCCGCATCTATGATCACAGGCCTCTTCAATGTTCCGTCCTCAAATGCTGGGATACGCGGGAACTGGAGACCCTTTTACGGGAACGGAAAATTACGCGCGAAATGATCGTAAAGGACGGCACTCTCCTGGCCCTGATAAGAGAGCACGAAAGGCGTTGCGACTACTCCCTGCTTGAAGACCGTGTACGATGTATCGAATCCGAAGGGGAAAAGGCGGTCAGGGATGTCCTGGAACTGCTTCGTTTTGACTACCATTTTCGGCTTCTCATCCCGGAAAAACTCCCGGTTCATCCCCTTGAGATGGACTTTCTCTTCGGCAGGCCGCTTACGGAAACCATCCGGATGTACGGGCTCCAGGTCCAGCGAGAAGAAGATGGGAGTTTTCTTTTAACCACAGTTTCTCCCGCCCCCTGGGCTATTTGACGGCTCCATGCCCCGCCAAAAAAAACCGGCACCCGGCTTCGGGCCGGGTGCCGGAAACAGTGAAACCATTCAGCGTTATTCTTAGAACAATCCCTTGACCTTCCCGGTCTTCACATCAACGTCTACCCGCCTGAAGGCCGGATTGGAACTGGTCCCCGGCATCAGGCTGATGGTCCCGGCGCAGGGGCAGAGGAACTTGGCGCCGGAATAAATAAGCACGTCGCGGATAGGCAAGACCCAACCCTTGGGGACACCCTTTAGGGCGGGGTCGTGGGAAAGGCTCAAGTGGGTCTTGACCATCATGGTGGCGTAATCATCGTACTTCGGATCACTCTCGAGCATCTTTGCCTTGGCCTCCGCTTCGGGAGTCCATGTAACGCCCTTTGCCCCGTATACGACCTTAGCGATCTTTTCCACCCTGTCCCGCAGCTTCATCTCCATGGGGTAGAGGAACTTGAACCGGGTCTTCTCTTCACAGGCCTCCTTCACCGCCTCTGCGAATTCGATGGCCCCGTCCCCGCCATCCGCCCAGTGGGTGGATACCGCGCAACGGGCCCCGGCCGCCTCCGCAGCCCTTCTCACGGCGGCTATCTCGGCCTTGGTATCGGTATGGAAGGCATTGATACAGACCACCGGATTGATGCCTGACTTCCGGATGGTGTTGATATGGTGAACCATGTTGGGAATACCGGCCTCCACCAGCTTCAAATTTTCCTTTGTATAGGCGGGATCCAGAGGAATTCCGGCCACGACCTTGGGTCCGCCACCGTGCATCTTGAGGGCGCGGATGGTGGTGGTAAGTACCGAGACATGGGGTTTCAATCCGCTGTAGCGGCACTTGACGTTCCAGAACTTTTCGAAACCGATATCAGCGCCGAAACCGCTCTCGGTTACGTGGTAATCGAAAAGCTTAAGGCCGATCCGGTCGGCGATGATGGAGGATTGACCCACTGCGATGTTAGCGAAGGGGCCCGCATGGACCATGCAGGGCTGATACTCGGCCGTGCACATCAGAGTCGGATTGATGGTGTTTCTCATCCATGCGGTCATGGCGCCGCCAACCTGCAGGTCTTTGGTCGTAACAGGCTTTCCCGATTTGTCGAAGGCCAGAGTGATTTCATCAAGCCGTTTCCTGAGGTCGGCCAGGTCCGTCACGATGGAAAGGATGGCCATCAACTCGGAGGATACAGCGATCCCGAACCTGGACTGCATGGTGAAGCCGTCGTACCTGCCGCCGATCCCGATGATGATGTTCCGGAGTGCCTGAGCGCAGAAATCGATAATCCATCCGAATTCCACCCGGGTGGGATCGATATTGAGCCTTTTCATCTTGGTGAGTCTTCTTAACTGTTCATCGTTGTAATTCCGCTCGTGCTGCATCCTGGCTGTGAGGGCGACCATGGCCAGGTTGTGGGCGTTCATGATATCGTTGATATCGCCCGTAAGGCCCATGGAAAACTCCGTCATGGGGATGAGCAGTGAGTTTCCACCGCCTGCAGCAGTTCCCTTGATGTTCATGGTAGGTCCACCGGAGGGCTGGCGAAGCGCGCCGCCCACGTTGAGCCCGAGTTTCCCCAGTCCCTCCATGAGTCCGCAAGAGGTGGTACTCTTTCCCTCCCCCAAGGGGGTCGGAGTGATAGCAGTCACCTCGATATACTTTCCGTCTTTCTTTTTTTCGAGCCGCTTCATGATCTTCATGAAGTCCAGCTTGAGGAGCCTGCCGTAAGGAATGACTTCATCCTTCTCCAGCCCCAGTTTTTCCCGCCACTCATCCGGCGTCGGCATATTTTTCTCTGCCGCTTCCGAGATCTGCCAGTCCTTCATCTTTACCGCATTGTAAGCCATATTCGTTCCTCCTTAATATGAGTTAATAATAGAGATTAAGTCCGCCATGAGAATGGATAGCCCCCTTAGACTTAATTTCACCCCTGGAAAATCTCTTTTCCCGCAATCGGAAAACCTCTTCCGACCTGGGAAAAAGAATATATGGAAAAAAGAAAGGTGACTCTTTTTGGACACCTTTCTTTCATTGCATAGGTCCGATGAAAATGTGCCGCCCAATGATCAAGGACGTCCAAGGGGATTCCCCTCCAGGGGAGCTGCTGGAACAGGACACCCGGGGTATAAAGAAACAAGCCGGGCCATTTCCACCCCATTCGCAAAAGGCTTTGATTTCAAGGGGCCGGCAGGTTTCCATGGTAAGAATCCATCTTCCTCGGCAAGGCTAAAACCCCCCTGCCCACCCATGGAACCCCGTTCCGCGTATGAGGCGAAAACCCGGGTTGGTCTTCCGTGGAATGGATTGGGGCAGGTCGCACAAGGGATCTCGAAAGCCGATTCCATGACTGACAAATGGGCCGTTTCTGGATGGAAACCGACTGAGACCTTTATAAAACGCCTAATTTTGCCCGATCTCAGGCCCTGTCTGTGCATTGCACGCAGACAGGCAAGACTCAAATTTCAATCAACGAAATACTCGATGTATTCTTCTGGTTGAAATTTTTGTCTTCCCCTCCGGGGCGCAGGCCCTAGGGGCCGGAGGCTTGATCTTGGACAAAA
The DNA here is from genome assembly GCA_019310525.1 of Deltaproteobacteria bacterium. Taxonomy (NCBI): domain Bacteria; kingdom Pseudomonadati; phylum Myxococcota; class Myxococcia; species Deltaproteobacteria bacterium. Next base: position 54,992 of record JAFDEE010000001.1, read on the forward strand.
TTGAACGTAAAAGATCTCCGGCTATGAAAGCCTCTGAATCCCTTGCCATTTCAAGGGTTCCGCGCGGCCCTCGGAAACGGCTTCTCCCTTGAGGCGGGGCTATATCTCGGGGATGCTCTTCTATCAAAAAAACAGAGGTGCGTCAAGTCTATTACGCACCTCCCATTGGTTTCTTGTTCTCTTTTCTTCCGCCTGCGGCCAAGTAGATGCAGGCAGCGATCGGGCGAGAAGGCCCGGGTGATCAATGGACCGGGAAAAAGGCCTAAGATCAACCGCCCGCCACCATGGGAATCAGACGAACCTCGGAGTCGTCGGGCACGGGCGTGTTTTCAAAGTTGGGCCTGGTCACCGTCCTTCCGTCGATAATGACCACGGCATAGGGATAGGGGTCATCGAGTTCCCTTAGGAGATCCGCGACCGTCATACCTTTTCGCCACGGGATCATCCTGTCCCTGATCCTGATCACTCTTCAACTCCCGACGCCTTCAGCAGTTCCAAGACTTCAGGGAAATCAATTCCCAGGCGCTTGACGGTTTGGACCGTGGGGATACCGTCCTTGGTCCAGCCCCTGCGCTTATATACGGCATCCTTGAGTTTCTCGTACCTCTCCTCCCGGAACCTGCGCAACAAAGCGACCTTTTCAGCCGTGCTTTTTCCCGCTATATCCACTCCGTGATTTTCTTTGAGCTGCTCATCGTAACGCTGGGCCCTGGATTCATATTCCTCCACGGTCACGGGTCCCATCGCCCGGTAAGGGATATCATCATGCTCCCTGCGGCCGAACCCCATTTTAAGGTTGAAGATACGCTGGAAATTGTAAACCGCCTCACTCATGGAGATAAGGTCCCCCGGGGTCACCCGGCGGCCCGTGACCGCAGAGAAATACTCTGCGTACCATTCCACGTGTTTCATGACCTTCGCAGGCTCCGGTGTTTCCTTGTTGTCTTCCGGCACTATATCGTTCCAGGGAAGTTTGCACAGTCCGCACAGTCCGAACCATGTTCGGAAACACGGGAACCAGTGAAGGGCTTCGGCCTTTTGCTCGAAGGTGGGCATAAAATTGTGCACCATGTCCAGGAAGATCAACCATGCCTCGTCATGCTGGGGACCTTTCAGTGCCAGGCCATACCCCCCCTGTTGGGCGAGGGATTCCTTGGTCATGTACTCGGAGAATTCGAGTCCCTTGGCCTCCATCCCGATATCCTGGAGAAATGCCGCATCAGCACCGAATTCTTCGGCGAACACGCTTTTCATTTTTCGGATTCCCTGTCCCACCAGCTTTCCGAAACCCTCACCACGAGCCATTTGATGAATCACCATGAGGGCGCTCTCCCGGTTCCCAAAGGAAAGGTCCATGCCCCCTGTGTGCTTTTTATTGATCAACCCCCGCTCGAAGCATTCCATGGCGAATGCCAGGGAAGTCCCAACCGAGATGGTATCCAGCCCATAGGCATCGCAGTAAAAATTGATCTCGAGAATCGTATAGGGATCGAAGATCCCGATATTCGACCCGCAACCGGCGATGGTTTCGTATTCCGGTCCGTCCACGAATACCCTGGTTCCCTTGAACGCCCCTGTCAAAGGGACAAAATCCTTCACCCCGTGGGCACAGGCCACTGTGCATCCCATCCAACAACCGTCGAAGCCCGGGTCAAAGATGTTCCGATACACATCCTTGCCTATATTGTTGGCCCCGGGATGCCGACCGTACTGGAAATTATGTGTTGGGAGGAGATCGAAGTCGTTCATGATGGGAACGAGATGGGTCGTACCGATACTTGCCATCTCATTCTGCTTCGGGTCGAGTTCCCTGATCTCGCGGGAATACCTTTTTCCGCCCCGGACAAGGGTCTCTTTGTCGGCCGGCCCGTTCACGTCCACCGAGACCTCCTCCCATCGAGCCACGATGGCCTTGAGGCCCTTGTCCGCGAAGACGGTGCCGAGCCCTCCACGCCCCGCTTGTTTGTACCTGACCCTCTTCCGCTTCGGGTCATACCAGGAAAAATTGAGGCATCCGATCAGGGTGTGTTTCGCCCCGGGTCCCGTTGAAACCACGGAGACACTTCTCGGTTTTCCTTGAGCAAAGTATTCTGTCAGGGTGGAGGAAATCTCGTATGCATTGTCTGCCAACCCTGAGACTTCAAGGATCCGGATTTTCTGTTCCACCCCATCGATATAGACCACCACTTCCCGGGATGATTTTCCCTGCACTTCCATCGCATCAAACCCCGAGAACTTCAAGTAGGGCCCAAAGTATCCTCCCACGTTGGAATCCATCACCGACCCCGTCGTTGGAGACAGAGCAGTCACAATGCTTTTGCCCGAACCGGGATAGACAGGGGTGCCACCCAGGGGACCGCTGGCGATACACAGGGCATTCTCGGGATCGTTCCATTTCGTTGTGCCCTTGACGGCATTCCACAACAACCACAAATCAAAACCCTTTCCGCCGATGAAAACTCTTTTCATGGTGTCGGACACCGGTTTTATCGAAATTTCGGCATCTGTCAGGTTCACGTGAAGGGTCTGATTGGCATAACCCCGTTCAATGGTAGGTCTCTTGTACCCAAAGGACTTGATCTCTTTTACCTGGAATCCCGACATGTTCACCCCCCTGTTAACCTTGATCATCTTTATTTTTCTCTATTGCCGGACCGAGAACCCCTTACTGGGGTTCTCCCCGACTTCCTTCCCCTACTTTAGGGCCTCAGCGCCTTTGAATTCCCTGTAGGGGTCGAACCCCTCCAGAATGATGCGATCCTTATCGTTCGTACTCCCTGTGATCATTCTGGCAAGGACCTCCCCCAGCCCCGGCCCCAACATAAAGCCCTGGCCGCACATCCCCGTGGCATGAAGCAGCCCTTCAACCTCCCGGTTCCATCCCACCAGGGGAGATCCGTCCGGAGACATGGGGTAGAGTCCTCTCCAGACCCGCCGCACCCTCAGGTTCTTGAGCCTCGGGAGGAGTTTCACCATCCGGGCGCTCACCTGGGGGAGGAAGGTGGAGGTCTCCCGTTTGTCGGTCCCCACGATGGGAGGATCCGGGGTGATGCAGAAGATCACCTGGCCCCGGCTGTTTTGGTAGAAGTAGTAGTTCTTGGTGCCGGGGGCGGGCCTGAGGTCCACGACCATGCACCTGAAGAAAGGCTCAACAGGCTCAGTAATAGCCCCCTCATGGGAATCGGGAACCACAGGCATGTCCACGCCCACCGTGCGGCAGAGATCCCTGGAATAGGGTCCCGCGGCATCCAGCACGACCGGCGCCCTGTAGGTCGCCTTTTCCGTGGCCACGCCTACAACTTTCCCCTTCTCGGCCAAGATCTCCCGAACCTTTTCTTTAAAGACGAAGCGGACGCCCAGGGCAAGGGCCCTGCGGTAAAAAGCGTTCAATGCAAGGAGGGGTGAAACCGATCCGTCCTCAGGAGAATAGGTCCCGCCCCTGAGCCCCTCCGTGACGATTCCGGGTACGATTTCACGGATCCGGTCCGGTCCCACCCAGTCGATATGGAGCCCGTACTGCTTTTGGATGGGGAGAATCCCTTTCAGGAGGTCTTCCTCCTTTTGCCGGTAAACCGGAAAGGTGTATCCGCCTTGGAGCCACTCGATGAAATCCCCGTACCGATCTTCCCAGGTAGAGAAGATCTCCAGAGACCTCAGACAGGTCAGAATCTTGGCTGGATCCGAATGGGTCGCCCGGGCTCCCCCGATGGCATGTTTGTTTTCTCCTTGCCCCGGTGAAGGGTGCTTGTCCAGGACCAGGGTCTTCACACCCATCTCCCCCAGGGCCATGGAAGCGGGTACGCCGATAGACCCGGCTCCCACGATAATCACGTCCCAGTTACTCATGGTCGTCCACCTCCCTTACACCAGCCAGCAGCCCCATGGGGACCTCCGTGAAAAGGGGCCGATCGATCCTGTCCGTCACCTCGGTAAGATCGATTCCTTCTTCCTGGAATATGCGCCAGATCATGGGCCTGCACGTCTTGGATCCACAGGCGCCCATCCCCGCCCGGGTCAGGGCCTTCAACTGGTTCATGTCCCTGACGCCCTCCCGGATGGCGGCCCGGATCTCTCCCGCGGTGACCCGCTCGCAGCGGCACACCACCGCTTCGTCAGGCGGAGATTCCTTCTCGTAGATATCAGAAGGTTCAATCTGTTTCTCCAGGACCTGGATCCCCGCCGCCTGCTTGGCGGTCTTCCGGTCCATGCTGACCTGTACCAGGAGGGTCCCGGGATACTTCTTCATGGATCGGACCTTCACCACCGAGTAATGCCCCAGGAGCGCCCCATCTTCATCCATAACAGGAACCTGACTCCCTTCCTCCACCCGTTCCCTCCAAACCTCGTAAGGAAGGGTCACGATGGGGTTTTCCGGATCCTCCCGGTAGTCTACCAAGGTCACGGCAAGCCCGGGACAGACGGCCACGCAGTTCAGGCAGCCCTTGCAAAGGGACAGGTCCTCCATATAGGGGAGTCCTGTGAGCCTGTCCCCTTCGGTCCGGATGGCTCCCTGGGGGCAGACCGAGGTGCAGGGATTGCAAGGAACTTCTTCGTAGCAGTGAAAAACGGGGAATACTCCTTCTTCTCTGTCGGTCTGTTCCCGATGGTGGACGGGGCCTGGCTTGGATTTCAGGATTGCGGCCTTCTCGTCCCATTCCTCTGGGATCTCACCTTTGTAAAGGCCAAGGGACCTGGCGATCCTGAGCCCCTCGATCTTTCCCGCGAACATGGCCGCCGAGGCCTCAGCGATTTCCCGGGCGTCTCCCGCGCTGTAAACATCCATTCCCCATTCCTTGGCCTTCAAGTAGAATTCGTCCACCTCGGCCAATCCCACCGCGATAAGAACCGTGTCAACCTCGAAGGTCTTGTAAGTGCCCGGTATAACGTTCCAGCTTCCGTCCAGTTCCCCGATTGTCACAGAGCTTACCCGCTCCCTCCCCCGGGCCGACACCACTGTATGGCTCGTATAGATGGGCACACCGAGTCTTCGGAGCTTATCGGCATGCACCTTGTACCCACCGACCTTTGGGAGGGCCTCGATGAGGGCCGCCACATGGATCCCTGCCTGGATGGCATGGTAGCCGGCGATCAGGCCCACGTTCCCTCCCCCTACGATCAGGACCCTGTCTGAGGATCTCACCAGGTCCCGGTTCACCAAGGTCTGGAAAGCCCCTGCCCCGTATACTCCCGGCAGGGTGTTGCCCGGAAAGGAGAGCATTTTTTCGCGGGCTCCGGTTGCCACGAGCAGTTTTTCCGGGCGGATTCTCCGGTACAGGTTCCTCCTTACGACCCCCACGATCCCATCGGAGAAAACGCCTACGGCCGTAGTGTTCAACCAGCACTCCACGCTCTCCAACTCCCGGATCTTCGCCTCCATTATCCGTCCGATCTCGAATCCCCGTGTCCCAGCGTGGGAGTCTTCTACGGAACCGAAAAACTTGTGGGTCTGGAGGACCAGCTTGCCTCCGAGGGTCGACTTATCGTCTACGATGAGGGTATCCACCCCGAGTTTCCCCAGTTCGATGGCCGCTGACATCCCGGCGGGACCCCCGCCGATAATCAGCACCTCCACCTCTCTTACGGGTGCCTCCTTGATCGGGGGAACGGCATCTTCCTCCGGCAGCCTGGGGAGCCCTTCCACGCTCTCCACCCTCATCCCCTCCCGAAGAGGAGTCATGCAGGATTTGACCGGCCGCCCATCAGCCACCACAAGGCACTGGGAACACTGGCCGTTGGCGCAAAAAATCCCCTGGGGACTCTGGTCCTTGTAATGGTGGCCGAAGACATGTATCCCGTTGGCCATGAGGGCCGAGGAAAGCATCTCGCCCTCGTATCCATGGAGCTCTTCCCCGTTCCAGGAAAAAACCACTTCCCGCTTCCGGGGGACATCAAGGATTGGGTGTTTCGTAATCCTCCTCGTTTCCATACTTGATCATCCTTCTTCATCCATTGGGGTGAGATGGGCACTGCTTCCAAGCATCCCTGTTTCTCCTCTCATCCATCGCACTTTCCTCAAGGGAGTCTGTCCCCTTCGAGATGGTCTAACCGTTATAAAACTCGGGGAAAAATGTAAAGCACTTTCTGGGGCCTTTGTTAAACGGATCTCAAGTTTGGTGAAGACATGCCTGCTGGGGCGGGTGCAAGGGACGCAGGACTTTCAGGAATGAGCCGAACAGCTTACGACCTCGAGGTCATGAGTTCCTCAACCTCGGCCGCCGCCTTGGGAATAGTCAGGCTCAACACCCGACATCCCTCTCCGGTGATCAATATATCGTCCTCCAGGCGGATTCCCCCGAAATCCAAGTAGCCCGACACCTGATCGTAATCGATGAACTCGACGAATCTCTTCTCGCTCTGCCATCGGTAGATCAAGGGTGGGATGAAATAACAACCCGGCTCAACAGTCAGCACCATCCCCGGTGCCAGACTGCGACCGAAACGAAGATAAGACAAACCGAACTGGTCGCTCCGGGAAACCAGGTCGTCGTAACCGACGTTGTCCTCACCTAAGCCCTCCATATCATGCACGTCCAGGCCAAGGAGATGCCCCAGCCCGTGGGGAAAGAAAAGGGCGTGGGCGCCGGCTTTCACCGCTTCCTCGGGATCGCCCTTCATCAGCCCCAAATCCGTGAGCCCCGAGGCGATGACCTTTGCCGCCCCAAGATGAACCTCCCGGTAAGTGAGGCCCGGTCTGGCCGTTTCCACGGCATAGGTGTTGGCCTGATAAACAATGTCGTAGATTTCCCTTTGACGGGTGGTGAATCGACCGCCGATTGGATAAGTCCGGGTAATGTCGCTGGCATAGTGAAGTTCGCTCTCCGCCCCGGCGTCGATGAGCAACAGCCGGCCCTGGCCCAACACAACATCCCTGGGAAAAAGATGGAGTATCTGACCGTCGGTGGTCACTATGGCGTTAAATGGGTTTCCCCCACCTCGAATGGCGGCGATTTCCCGAATAAGAGAGGCAAGCTCCCGCTCGGTCACGCCGGGTTCTGCCCGTCCCACGGCCGCCTGGAACATCTCGCCCGCGATGGCCACCGCTTTTTCAATTTCTGCGATCTCCTCCTCCCCCTTGATGGAACGGAGCGAGACCACCGCCCGAATCAATTCCTTTGATACGAAACCATCCACAGCCGCTGGCGGAACCGACAACATGCCTGCCAAGGTCAGGCGGTGGTCGGCCCGGTAAGGCGGTAGAAGTCGCAGGCGGCGGCCTTTTTCGACGGCATCTTTCAAAAAATCAGCCAGATCTGAAAACGGTCTCACCCCGTTCACACCGGCCCTATGGGCCTCCACGGCGAGAGGGGTTTTGGGTCCACTCCAGACGATCTCTTCCAGATCACAGTCGTCGCCGAAGACAAAATCCCTGCCCTCATCCAGATCCAACAATCCTACCAGCCCCGGACGATCCAAACCGAAAAAATAAAGGAAGGAACTGTCCTGGCGGAAGGGATAAACATTGGCCGGGTAATTGATGGGCGATTCCAGATTCCCCAAAAAAAGGACCAGGCCTCCGGATAATGCTTTTCTTAATCCGCTACGTCTTTTCTGATAGGTTTCTACTGGAAACATGGGGCTTTTCTTTCCTGTGTCTCAAGCGGAGCCGAAAATCCGTAGATTCGCCCCGCCTGCTCTAAAGGATTAAAATCCATTCTTCAAATCCGCCCATCCCCTTGGGCAGACTCAGGGGTCGTTGGTGTTTATGTCAATCGCCGGAGCGTTGACTCAGGGCGTAATATTTTTCGGCCTGCTCCCGGCTGATGTAGCCGTTCTTCAGGTCTTCCAGGACAAGCTCCACATCGCGTTCATTCGGATCTCCCCATCCGGCCCCTGTGGCGGTCTTGATCCGAATCACCTCACCTTTGGCCAGGCTCAGGCCGGAGACGACCGAGTAGCGCTCGATGGTGCCGTCGTTGCGGACCACCTCGATGTAATTCGGTGAGCCTTTGCGGCCGCCCTTCAAGGGCCAGGGTGGAAACTTGGATCGGGTGTATGCCACCGTCAACCAGGCGTTGTCCGAACGGATGCGGTATTCTATGCAGACGCCCTTTCCGCCTCGGTATTTGCCTTCTCCCCCTTCCTCGTCGTGGAAACTGAACCGGTCGACGGTCACCCCATAACGGGCTTCGGCCACCTCGGCCGGGCAGTTATAGGTCTCGCCATGGAAACCGGAGAACATTGCCGGATTGCCGTCACCGGATACTGATTCGCCCCAGCCGCCCAGCTCCGGCTCGATCACGCTGTAGTGCCGGCCGGTATCGGGATGGATGCCGCCGAAAAGGGTTCCGCAGATCGAGGCAAAATGGCCGGCGGGCAACTTCTCGGGCATGGCTTCAGCCAGGGTCCGCCAGATAAGATCATACAAGCGGACGTCGTTCTCATAATAGATGCCCATGGCGGCCGGCCTCTCCGGATCGAAAATGCTGCCCTTTCTGGTCAGTACCTTCAGCGGCCGGAAGGTGCCGCCGTTACAGATCCGGTCGGCCGAGGTGATCGATTTCATCACCATTTGGGCGGCGACGACCGCTCCGTCCCGGCTGATGTTAAACGGTCCCGGGTCTTGATCCGGATTGTCCCTCAGGTCGACGATGAACTGATCGTCAGTGATCTCAACGGTTACTTTGTAAATTTTGCCGTCATCCTGCTCCTCGACGCAGGTGAACCGGCCATGGGGCAATTTTTTCAGGGCCTCCAGGGTGACCCGCTCACCATAGTCCATGTAAGCTTCAACGGCATGGAGGAAGGAGTGCTTGCCATACTTGTCGGCCACCTCCCGGATACGTCTTTCGCCAACCCTGATCGATGCCACACCGGCCCAGAGGTCGCCGGTCAGGAAATCGGGCATTCGACTGTTGGCCTTTAAAATTTCAAACACAGGCTGGATGGGTTTCCCCCTGGAAAAGAGCTTGATTGCCGGCAACTGGATGCCTTCCTGGAAAATCTCAGTCGCATCGGTTGACATGCTGCCCGGGGCCATGCCGCCAACGTCGTTCCAGTGGGCCATGTTGGCCGTCCGCCGTCCAGGCGATAATTTCGCCCTCAGCAAAGACGGGCATGGCCACGATGACGTCGTTCAAGTGAGTCACCCCGCCATAAAAAGGATCATTGGTGGTGAAGATATCCCCAGGCTCGATGGCGCCCGGGCTGTTGTGCTTTTCGATTATCTTTTTGACCGCCTTGTCAAGCATGCCCACAAAGGCCGGGATGCCGGCTCCGGCGCTGGCCAACTCGCCATCAGGTCCGCAGATGGCTGTGCCCATGTCCAGGACTTCGTATATGATAGGGCTCATGGCCGTCCGGCGCATGGCGGCGAACATCTCGTCGGCGGCCGCCTGGAGTGAACTCTGAATAATTTCAGTGGTTATCGGATCAAAGGAGCTTTTTTCCATGGCTAATCCCTCTTCTTCGATTACGGCCGGACCTGTGAACTTCATCCCCGGTTCCAGGAGGTCACCGTCGTAAATGACTGCTTCGTGAATACCGGCCTCGGTGAAGTCGACTTGTCGGCGACCCTTCTCCGCCTCGGCGAGCGAGCGTCCGGTAGGCTCGATCTTCTGGGGGTTGAGCCGGCCGACCTCTGCCACTGCGACCAGGTGAAAGCTTACCAGTTCCACCGGTGCTTCAAGCCGATAGGTGTATTCGCGTTCGTAATCGGTGTGGAAGTTCTCCTCGATCTCCTTGATCAAGTCAGGGCTGATCTCTCCCTGAGGCAATTCGACTTCGACGGTGTGCTCCTGATTCTGGTAGCGGAAGCGGCCGTAACGGATGAAACTGATCTTATTTCGGTCGATTGATTCTTTCTCGAAGTCCGCCAGAGCGTTTTCCTCCATCTGCTTCAAGACGGCCGCCAACCGGCCGGCTGGATCGGCGCTGGAGAGTTCGATGATTTGGGTCAGGATATAATCCCGCCGGATGTCGGTCATGAGCATGCCCCAGGCGGAAAAAACGGCCGACTGTTTCGGGATGATGACCTTCTTGATGCCCAGCTCGAGGGCCAAAGCACAGGCATGCAGGCCGCCGCCCCCGCCGAAGGCTATCAGCGTGAAGTCGCGCGGGTCGTGTCCCCGGTTGACCGAGACCAGCTTGAGGGCGTTGACCATATTGTTATTGGCGATGCGGATGACTCCCCGGGCCGCCTCTTGGCGCTCAAGCCCCAGCTTTGCGGCCAATCCGTCCAGGGCTTTATTGACCCCGGGCATGTCTGCGACAAGGGCTCCCCCGCAGAAGTAATCGGGGTTGATTCGGCCCAGGGCCAGGTTTGCATCAGTGGTGGTTACTTCTACTCCTCCCTTACCGTAAGCCACAGGGCCTGGCACTGCACCGGCACTCTGGGGGCCGACGTGCAATTTCCCGAATTCGTCCACCCAGGCGATTGAACCTCCTCCGTTGCCGATTTCAACCAGGTCTACCACCGGAACCATGATCGGATAGCCAGCCGAAGTCGGCGTGCGTTCGATCATGTAATCGGTGTTGATCTTGGCCTGACCATTGGTGATCAGGCCGCATTTGGCGGTGGTGCCTCCGATGTCCAGGGCGATAACGTTTTCCTCGCCGATGATCCGACCCAGGGCCGCTGCACCCCAAACACCCGAGGCCGGCCCGGATTCGACCATGGTAATCGGCACCTGGCGGGCATTGTCGACCGTGTCTACACCGCAGTTGGACTGCATAATGTACGGGCTTCCATTGAACCCGGCCCGGTTCAGACGCTCGATCAGCCGATCCAGATAACGGCTGGCAACCGGCTGAACGTAAGCCGACAGAACGGCTGTATTGGTCCGTTCGTATTCCCGCCACTCGCGGGTTATCTTGTAAGAGGCCACCACCGCCACCTCCGGCCAGAGTTCCTTTATCCTGGCCGAAGCGGCCTGCTCATGGACCGGGTTGGCGTAAGAATTGATGAAGCAGATGGCGATGGCCTCGACTCCTTCCGTCCTGAAGTCGTCGAGGATAGCTGGAAGTCCGGAGAGGTCCAGCGGCTTCAACTCCTCACCCTTATAAGAGATACGGCCGGGCACTTCCCGGCGAAGATAGCGGGGGACAAAAGGCTTGGGTTTGCGATAGTTAAGATTGAAAAAGTCGGGACGGTTGCCGCGGGCGATCTCCAGGATATCCCGGAATCCCTCGGTGGTGATCAGTGCGGTTTTGGCCCCCTTTCGCTCGGTAAGAGCGTTTATGATGACTGTAGTACCGTGTGCCAGAAAATCGATGGCCGAAACATCCAGGCCGCTTTGATCCAGTACGTCCATCACCCCTTGCTCAAAGTGCGGCGGAGTGGTGTCCGATTTGGCCGTTCCAATCCGCTGTGTTCCATCCTCGTCTTTTTGAAGATAGACCAGATCAGTAAATGTACCGCCCACATCGGTGGCGACACGAAGAATTCCCCCGGAACTCATCTGTTTACCTCCATATTGTCTTTCTGGTGATGCATTTCCTGAAAAATCTCGGCTTTGTCAACGATTACATTCAAACGAATACGATCGACTCTTTCCCCTCTCCCGACTTTTTTCTTGTCAGGAATCTCTACTCGTAGAGATGGCATCGCACCAGATGTCCCTCGCCAAGATCCTTGATCACTGGATCCACTTTCGAGCACACATCCATTTTTTTGTGGCACCGCAAATGAAACCCGCAACCGGGAGGCATGTTGACCGGACTCGGGATTTCTCCTTTTGAGATGACCTGGGCCGGCTTGAGCGCTTCTTCCTCTTCGGTGATGACCGGGATTGAAGAGAGAAGCAGTTGAGTGTAGGGATGCTGAGGATTTCGAAAAAATTCCCTGGTTGGCGCGATTTCGCAAAGCTTTCCCAGATACATGATCGCCACCCTGGAAGCGACATTGCGCATCAGGCTCAGATCATGTGTGATGAAGAGATATGACAGTTGGAACCTTTTTTGAAAGTCCCTCAACATGTTGATGATTTTTGCCTGAACCGAGACGTCGAGGGCCGAGGTCGGTTCGTCCAGAATGATGAATGAAGGGCTCGTTGCCAGGGCCCGGGCGATACCGATCATCTGCTTCTCTCCTCCTGAAAGCATAGGAGGATATTTGTAGATATAGTCCGGCGGCAATTGAACCAGTTCAAGCAGTTCGATGATCTTCTCGATGCGCTCCTTACGGTTTCTGCCTATCTTGTGAACCTTGAGGGGCATGTCCAGGGTCTGCTGCACAGTTCGGGCGGGGTTCAAGGAAGAGCCCGGGTCCTGAAAAACGATCTGCAGCCTCTTCTTCTGGGTCAACGTCCGCTTGGCGCTTTCCCGGCTGATATCCTCACCTTCAAAAGTGATCCTGCCGGAAGTAGGCCGGTAGGCGCCGACCAGGGTGTAAGCGACCGTGCTTTTGCCTGAACCGGATTCTCCGACCAGCCCGAAAGTTTCCCCCTTGTTGATGGAGAAGCTGATGCCGTCAGCGGCCTTGACCAGGCCTTGTTGGGTGGGGAAATGTTTTTTCAAGTCTTCAAGGACCAGTATACTCATGATCAACCGTCACTTGCTCGATTTTCGAAAATGCTCTTCAAAGTGGCATACCTTCAGGAGTAAAGATGACAAGCCACCTCGTGCTCCGGACCCACCTGGATGTTGGGAGGCTTTTTTTCCCTGCAAATGGGCGTTGCCTTTTCACACCTCGAATGGAAACGACAGCCGGGCGGAGGGTTGAGGTACTCGGGGATGCGCCCTTGTATGCCCTGGCCGATGCCGCCTCCTGTCAGGCGGGGTGCGGCGGCCAGCAGTACCTGGGAATAGGGGTGTTTTGGATCAGAGAAGAAGTCATTGGTTCTGGCGTTCTCGATCATAGTCCCGGCGTACATGACGTACAATCTGTCTGTCATTTTCCGGACCGCCCCTAAGGAATGGGTGATGAGGATAACGGAAGTCCCCTTTTTTTCGACCACTTCATTAAGCAGCCGTAGAATCTGATCCTTGATGGTAACGTCCAGGGATGTATCGGGCTCATCGGCTATGAGCAGAGTATTGGCGCTTAACAGGGCAAGGGCGATGCAGATTCTTTGGCGCATACCCCCGGAGAGCTGGATTGGATAGTTTTTGAGCACCCTTTCCGGATCAGGCAGGGAGACCTCTTCCAGGGCCTGTATGGCCTTGGCCATAACCGCCTCCTTACCTGTCTTCTCACCCAAAACGCCTGAATATCTGACCGCATCCCTTATCTGGGTGCCGACGGTGAAGACCGGATTCAGCGCTGCGGTCGGATCCTCGAAGATCATTGATATTTCTCTTTGTCTTATTTGCTGGAATTCGCGCCGACCCATCTTCAATATGTTTTTTCCCTTGAAGAGGATTTCGCCGCCAACGATTCGGGCCGGAGGTTGTGATAGAAGTTTTGTCACGGCCTTCATGGTGGTGGTTTTGCCGCAGCCCATCTCGCCGATCAGGCCGACCTTCTCTCCGGGCCAGATCTTCAGATTCACCCCATTGATCACCTTGAGCTGGCCTTCAAAAACCTTGAACCAGATCTTGAGATCCCTTATGTCGAGTAGTGGATCAGCCAATGATCTCTATCCCCTTTCAGAACCGAACATATCCCTGATTCCGTCTCCCAGCAGATTGAAAGACAACACCAGCAGCATGATCGCAAAGGCCGGGAATATGGAAATCCACCACTGATCGGGCAGGTATTTGCCGCCCTCGGCGACCATGCTTCCCAGGTCCGGAGTGGGTGCCTGGGCACCAAGTCCGACGTAACTCAAGGAGGCGCCTATGAGAATGACCCAGCCGGCGTCCAGGCTCATCTTGGTCAGAATGGGAGACAAGCAGTTGGGCAGGATCTCCCGGAACAATATGTGGAACTTACCGGCCCCGGTAAGTTCTGCAGCCTGAACGAAATACTCTCCTTTGAGCGAAGCGGTGACGTTGTAAATCATCCGGGTGTACCAGGGCCACCACATAAGACAGACGGCGATCATGGCGTTGAAAAGACTGGGCGTCAGGACCGAGCAAATGGCTAGAGCCAGGACCAGGGCCGGGACGGCGATGAAGATGTCGGTGAGCCGCATTATCACCGTATCTATCCAACTGTGTCGGTAATACCCGGCCAGCAGCCCCAAAACGACACCGACCGGAACGACCAGCGTCAAGACCATGCCGGCCATGGCCAGGGAGTACCGGAACCCGAAAAAGATACGGCTGAGGATATCGCGTCCGTAAATATCGGTGCCGCACAGATGCTTCAGGCTTGGCGGCTTCTTGGCCTCGGGAAAATTAAGGAACTTGCCGGCCGACGGCGGGTGGGGGGCGACCAGGGGTGCGAATACGGCGGACAGGACCAGGACGAGCACAGTGATGATGCCGATGATGGACAGCGGGTTTTTAGAGAATCTGTGCCAGTAACGGCGCATGTTCTCCCAGCGGACGCTTTTCGCCCGAGACATCACTTGATCGATATCGATGGTGGTTGTATCTGTCAGGCCCATGGCAGGATCCTTTCAGGCACGGTGACGCATTCTGGGGTCAAGAAAATCGACGATCAGATCGACGATAATATTGAGCGTTATGAATACCAGGCCGAAGACCAATATCGATGCGACCATGGCGTTCAGATCTTTTTGAAGAATGGCGTTCATGCCGTAACGGGACAATCCCGGCCAGTTGAAAATCAATTCAATCAGGAAAGCATTGCCCATCAAGCCGGCGATGTCCAATCCGTAGATGGATATGGTCGGGATGAGGGAGGGCTTGAGCAGGTACTTGAACATGATCACCTTCTCTGGAATACCGCAGGTCCGCTCAAGGGCGATGAAGTCCTTTTGGGCGTTATCACTCATCGAGGAGCGGGTGATCCGAGCCTCCTGGGCCATGGGGCCCATGGCCAGGCTTACGGCGGGTAGAATGACGTGCTTCAGGCCGTCCCAGAAGGCCTGGAAGTTGCCGCTCAGCAGGGAATCTATTGTCAACATGCCGGTAATTTCCGGCGGAGGGGCAATGCCTGAACTAAGCCTGCCTATGGTAGGCAGAATTTCCAGCCAATAACTGAAAATAAGAACAAAAAATATGGCGAAAACAAAAGAAGGAGTTACCACCCCAATGTAGGCGAACACCCTGACCACATTGTCTATCCAGGTATTGGCGAACCAGCCGGAGATGACGCCGAAAAAGACCCCCATCACTCCCATGATAACGGCCGCATAAAGGGCCAGTTCAAGACTGGCCGGGAAATACTCCTTGATATCCTCGGCCACATCCCGCCGGCTGATCAGGGATTCACCGAAATCCCCGCGAACCGCCCCCTTGATCCAGTAGTAATATTGAATATAGATTGGGGCGTTCAAATGCATTTCTTCCTGAAGTCTCTCAATGGCCCATTGAGGTGCCCTTGGGCCGAGCGCCATCCGGGCCGGATTGCCCGGCATGACCCGGGCGATCATGAACAGCAGGATGGACAGGCCGATCAGCACCCCGGCGGCGTAACCCAGACGCTTGGCGATGAACTTAAGCAGAGTCATATCCTAATTTTGGAAGGAGGCCTTGCCTCCTTCCATCCACTCCTGTTTACTTCAAGAGCTCGGCCCGTTTTTCAGGAAAGACCTTCATCAGGCGACCGACCAATGAATAGCCCATAATGGGAATACGCTCTCCTTTGGCCTCAGGCCAGTCGACATAGGCCGACTGGTAGGCCTGGCGGAGGGCCTGGTCGAAGATGAACAGGGTAGGGCAAAGATCGACTATGTAGTCCTGGATTTTATAGCATTTTTCAAACCGTTTTTTGCGATCCACCGTCTCCAGGGCGTCCTTGATCATCTCGTCGAATTTCTTGTCCATCAACCACTCGTTCTGCTCCCAGGTGGCGGCCGAGGAAGAGCCGTATCTGGCTTCCAGCAGTGAAATCGCCTCCGGGTAATGCGGCTGATCAAAGATGGTCACGATATGCGGACTGGTGTCGATGGCCGCGGTCTCCTCCACGACCGACATCCAAGGGACCTTGACCACTTTAACATTGATGCCGATCTCTGCCATGTTGGACATGAACATCAGGGCCACTTTTTCTTCGTCCGGCACCTCGGCCACCCAGTGGACCTCGATCGGGTATTGGTCGAGCTTGCCGTAATACTTGGACTTCTTCAGCTCTTCCTTGGCCTTGGCAAGGTCACGCTTGTACTGGTAGACGTTCGGGTTGAAACCGGGGACCACGTGGGGAATCGGCCCCCGTGAAACAACACTGCCGGGGAAGAGGTACTTGGGCACTGTCTCGTAATCAAAGGCGTATGCCATGGCCTTGCGGAAATGGATGCAGTCTGTGGGGGGCTTTTTGGTATGGATCATGAAGTAGAATTCACCGCCTGAGAAGCCTTGAAAGACATCAACTCCCTTGATCTTGTCCAGGGCCTGCAAGGCCTCGTCGGTCTGCCACTGGTCGGAAACCTCCAGTTCCCGCCGGGACATCAGGGTCCGTACGGTGGCCGCCTCTGTGGTCCCGAGCATGATGAATTCATCGGGGACATTGGGATCAAGAGGCAGCCAGTAGTCGGGCACCAACTCCAGGACCAACCGCTCCTCAACCTTGAACTTCTTAACTTTATAAGGGCCGGAGCCGGCGTCGTGGGTGACCAGCCATTTTTTTCCGTAATCCCCCATCTCACCGTAAGGCCCCGGCTTCTTGATGTGGGCCATTACCAAGTCTTTATTGAGGATGTAGAGCCGATACAAGGCGGACAGGAATGGGCCGAAGGGCTTTTTCAGATGGAAAACGACGGTGTATTTATCCGGGGCCTCTACCCTGTCCACGGTCCCGACGAAAATATGGGCGTATCCCTGGCCTATGGCCAAAAGTCGCTCCATGGAGAACTTTACGTCCTCGGCGGTCAGCTCCGAGCCGTCGTGAAATTTGATCCCCGGCCGAAGCTTGAAAGTCCAGACCAGATTGTCATCGGAGAGGCTCCAACTGGTGGCTACGTGTGGCTGAGGATCTCCGTTGGTGTCGGGAAAGGCCAAGGTGTCGTAAATATTCACCAGTGCGTGTGTGCTGGAATAATCCGAGCCTACTGCAGGGTCGATGTAAGTCGGCCAGGCCCATGAAGTTCGTAGCGGTCTTTCCGCGGCCAAGGCCGATCCTGAAGAGACCAAGACGATGATTCCGATGCATGCCAGTAATTTGATTACTGTTTTCATTTCTCCTGCTCCTTTTGCAATTAAAGGTTCTAAAGAGGCCGGTCATTCCTCCTCAACCCAGCAGGAATATCCGGCGCCCAAACCTCAACCTCTTTTCATCGTCTCGGAAAGGGCCGGGCAAAGAACCCTATAAGGCCGATGCCACCCTTTCAGGCTGTTGAAAAACTGCTACGCATACGGATTGTTTTTATTCGGCTCGAAATGCTCATTTACTGCCTGAAAACGGCCGTGCTTTTTCGCAGATACTACTCAACCTCCGAAGTGCTCGTGAATTTTTCAGTGCCTTGTCTAACTTTGCTAAGGCTCAATCAGGAGCCAGACTATTTCACAGACCGAGTCCGAATCGTTTATTGCATAATGCCTTTCGCCAGCCGGTATAAATGCCGCCTGTCCTTCGGAAAGAAGATATTCCTTCCCTCCACTCACGGTTCGAATACGGCCTCGAACAACGATGGTATATTCATCTCCAGAGTGGGCTCCATCCCCGCTCTCAGGCACCCTGGACTGAGGTTCGAAGATCACCGTTCCAAAAGAAAACCTGGTCATGTTGCCCAGGGCATCCTCGAATAGTGTTTTCAGGATCACTTTGGGTTTATTTTCGGCCTCAACATCAGCGACATCGATTACTTCCATGTATGAACCTTTCCTCTCAGTCTTCTTCAACTTTGTCACTCTCGCCTGAGGCCCTGTGGACCTTGGCGAACAACGGTTGGGTGCCGACGTTCAGACAAACGCACTCTTGGTCTGTGGGATTACCGTATTTGTGGGGGATGGTGGCATCAAAATGGATGGCGTCGCCTTCAGTGAGGGTGTACTCTTCATCGCCGACTTTGATGTACAAGACCCCGCTTATCACAAAGGCGAAGTCCTCACCTTCATGGGAAACAACTTCAGAGTCCCAACCGGGAGGGACGATCGTCATTACGCCGTTGATTCGGCAGTTGGGCAGATCGTTGCTCAGGCGGGCGTATCGTACCGGCGAGCCGTCGATCGAAAAAAAATTCCGGTTTTCCGCCCTGGCGACCAATCCCGTCGTCTGGGGGGTGGTTAAAAAATACTCAAGGCCCACGTCTATCGCATTGGCGATACTGACAAGCGAAGACAACGACGGGGTGGCCAAATTGCGTTCCAACTGGGACAGAAAGCCCACGGACAATCCGGCCTTTTCCCCTACCTCCTTTAGGGTAAGGTTTAACTGACGCCTCCGGGCCCTTATAGCCGACCCGATGTTGACCCCTGGCTTCATTTTTTTTGTATCAGACCCATTTTTCTTCGCGGACATGAACATTTCCTTTGGTTTGAATTTGAGCTGTCAACCTGGAGAAAACAACAGTATAAATGATTTACTGTGTTGATAATTTTTTCTATAGAGTCAAAATTTATTTGTCAAGGTAAAAAAATTTTACTATTTGTAATATTCGATTTGCCATCGTAAGGGTTGTGGTCGGTGTGGTTATAGTCGTCCTGATCAGGGTATGGCGATAAACGGGAGGAAAAGTTGAACCTTTATGTAAAAGGAGGGGGTTGGAATGACTAAAATCAGGATATTGTGGATCAATCCTGTGGGACACGATCTGTTTGACAAGCCCATCCAGGATTTCCTGAATGGGGCCAAGGAGGCCGGCACCGAGGTAGAGGTGATTTCCCTCAAGAGAGGGCCGCATCATTTGGAGTATCACTATTATGACGCCCTGGTTCTAATCGACACCCTGCATGCAATAAAAAAAGCGGAAAACCAGGGTGTTGACGGGGCTGTTATAGGTTGTTTTTACGACCCCGGCCTGCTGGAGGCACGGGAGATAACTACTCGTTTGGCTGTGACCGCGCCGGCTGAGGCGGCCATGCACATAGCCACTACCCTGGGAAACACCTTTTCCATTATTGTTGGTCGTAAAAAATGGATCCCAAAGATGCGCGGAAATGTATTTCATTATGGGTTCAAAGACCAACTGGCCTCTATCAAGCCGGTCGAGATGAACGTGTTGGACTTCCAGAAAGACCCGGCAGAAACCAAACAAAGGCTGAAAGCGGCCGCCCGGGAGGCGATAGAACATGATCGCGCCGAGGTGATCATCCTGGGATGCACCATTGAATTCGGTTTTTATGATCAATTACAGCAGGAACTGGGGGTGCCGGTCATTGATGCGGTTCTGGCGCCCCTTAAATATCTCGAGTTCCTGGTTGGTCTGAAGAAGAAACTAAACTGGGGGCACAGCAAAATTTACGGATATGAATCACCCGTGATCAATGAAATCAAGGAATGGAAGCTGGAAGAGCAATACACCCGCCCCGGCGTCTGGGACGGGTAAAGTCAACGACCCGAAGGGTGGAGAGTCGTTGTTACGCGAGCGCAAAGAGGGCCATTTTTTGGACGGGCATTAGTTGAAAATTCCATTGCCTACATCGTGTTGATCTTCTAAACTGATTTCCATCCATAAGTGGCCTTTTTATGCAATCTTCCGCCTTCGACACGGCTGCGGCGTGACAAGCGGCGTCAACCCGCCAAAGGTGGGTAAATCTGCGGGATTCCTTTTCAGGAGGGAGAAATGAAAGAAAAATTTAAAATCATGATCGTGGATCCCCATCCTGCCACAAGGAAAAACTACCGGGAAATCCTGGAACAGGACCGCGCTTTCCAGATCGATGAAGCGGGCAGTGGAGAGGAAGCCCTTAGAAAGGCTGGGAAAACGCCTCCCGATCTCCTGATCTGCGATCAGGATCTCCCTGACATGGAGGGTATCGCCCTTTGCAACCGCCTCAAGGGCGAAGGGAATACGACGCCTGCCGGTGCCTATGTGGTCGTGATCAGTTCAGGCGAAAAGGGGGTGGACCGGGTGAGACTCATCGACGCCGGCGCGGATGATCACCTCCTGAAACCCGTTCGACCTGATGAACTCCTGGCCCGGGCAAAAGTGGCCCAGAGAATCGTCGGTCTGATGCGAAAGACAGAGATGGAATCACGGAGGATGTTCCAGGAGATGGATGTCCTCTTGATCCAGGAAGGGGGCTGCGCTCCCGGGTACAATCCGGTTACGGCCTTTATCACCTACCACCTGGAGGCCATCGGAAGGGAAATCTTCGCCACGAGGGAAGGGTTTAAATCCCTGGTTTCCGGGAAGAACGAGGATTTCCTCAGGCTTGTCTACGACCCTGAACTTTACAAGAGACTGGATCACATTCCGGGTGTTTTTCACGCGGCGCCTTTGAGTGAATGGCGCGGCGCCCAGCTCCGAAGCGAGCGTTACCGGGATTTCCTGAAGCCCGAAATCCAAAAGAAGGCCGTGGCCACGATCCGGAGGAGGAAGGTCAAGGCCGTCATCGCCATCGGAGGGAACGGGACCTTTCGGGGCATCCGGACCCTTTGCGAAATGCTGTCCACTTCCATTCAGGCCTTCTTCATCCCGGTCACAATTGACAGCGACGTGGCCGGTACGGAATGTATCGGCCAGCACACGGGGGTCGAAATGGGGGCTGAGAGGATCCGGTGTTACATGGCCGATGCCAGGACCCACAAAAGGACTTACATCGTAGAAATGATGGGGGCGAACAGCGGTTTTCATGCCCTCCATTCCTGCCTTGGTGCCCGGGCCCATCTTGCTGTGCTCCCCAACAGCGTCATCGATCACCGCAAAGTGGTAGAAGCTCTTAATCAGAGGGACTCCTGCGTGATAGTGGTGGCAGAAGGGTACAAAAAAATGGAGAGGGAGGCGGAAGGAAGTTCAGAGAACGCGGCCGAATACTTTTACAAAGAACTTCTCCAAACAGGCCTTGAAATCAAGCGCCGGGTCGTCTGCGAGCCATTTTCCAGGGACATTCGGGGCGCCGCCCCGAACAATATGGATATCTCCCTTGCCCAGCGAATGGCCTTCAACGTGGCCTCCTACCTCAAGGCGGGGACCTCCCGCCTCATGCCGGCGGTGCAGTCCGGGAGGGAATACGCGATTCCCTTCAACGAGATCCAGACCGACAACATGAAGGAGAAGGCCCTGCTGGTCCTGGCCGACCGCCTGACGAACACGTAGAGTCATATCCATGCTTTCATGGTGAAAAGGTCCGGGATAAAGGTGAAAAGAAGCAGCAGTTTGGAGGCAGGGTTATCCAAATCATGAAAGCCATGATCCTTGCAGCAGGCATGGGAACGAGGCTCAGGCCCTTGACGGATGAGAAACCCAAGGCCCTCGTGCCTGTGGTCGGCAAGCCCGCAATACTTTGGAACATCGAATATCTCAAGCGATACGGCGTAACGAACATCATCCTTAATGCCCACCATCACTATGAGCAGATCCTGGAATTCTTCGATAAGAACTCGGCCCTAGGAGTTGAAATCCGTGTCCGGGTAGAACCCGAAATACTGGGGACGGGTGGAGGCATTAAAAATACAGAGGATTTCTGGGATGACGAATCCTTTATCGTTCTAAACGGCGACATCCTTACGAACATCCCCCTGGATCAAGCTTATGCCCACCACGTGGACTCCGGGGCTCCTGCAACCATGATCCTTCATGACCACCCACCCTTCAACAAGATCCGTATCGACTCCCGGGGCCCTGTAAAGGACATCCCCAGGACTTACGGAACCTCCGGCCTGGCCTTCACGGGTATCCATATCCTCCGGCCGGGTTTATTGAACCATCTGCCCGGAGAGGTCTTTTCAGATATCATCGATTGTTACAGGGGATTGATACAGGCAGGGGAAACGATCCAGTCCTTTGTGGCAAGGGACCACTACTGGTACGACATCGGCACTCCCGACGATTATCTTCGTGCCAACCGGGACCTTTCCGGAAAATCCATACATACGGGACCGCGCGCTCAGGTCCATCCCACGGCAAGACTGGAGGGCTGGGCCGTAATCGGGGCGGATTGCTTCATCGAAGAGCACGCGACGGTAAGAAGAAGCATTCTCTGGGATGGAGCCAGGGTCAGAAAGGGAGAAGTCATTTCAGATACCGTCCTGACTCCGTTAAGGGCCGTAAAGCTGAAGACGGCCTCCCAGGGAGTATGAGGCTTTGACCTGAATCTTACAAGTGTCGCGTTTGCCCAAAGAGGCAAGGCATCAACCGCGCAACAAACAGAAGAAGAAATTTTTATGCCGCGCCGCCCCTGTTCAAGATGTTTTTCTCGATCGCCTCGTAGACCCTGTCCACGGTCACAGCTTCCATGCACCGCCACTCCCTGCACCGCTTTTTCCGGTAACATGGTGAGCAGTCCAACTGCTCCTGCACGACGGTGTGAATGCGGCCGTAGGGACCGGTACGAACAGGATTGGAGGGACCGAAGACGGCGGCCACCGGCACGTTGAAGGCTGCGGCGATATGCATCGGTCCCGTATCGTTACATACCATGAACCTTGCCTTTTTCACGATGTGGATGAGTTCGTGAAGGCCGGTCTTTCCGCCTAAAGAAACGGCCCTGCCCTGGGATGCCCTGGCCACTTCCTGCCCCAGTTGAGCGTCTCCCCGCCCCGTCACCACCACGCTGGGACAAGGCAAGCGCGCGGCCAGTTCCCCGAATCTCTCCGGGAACCAGCGATTGGCCGGTTTCCCCGCCGAAGGGGCTATAACCGCGTAATTTTCCGGGAGGTCTCCCAGGACTGAAGACTTCCCGTTTAAGGGGGGGAAGGGGAAACGAACGGAGCCGGTTGTGAGGCGCAACGGTGAGAGAAGCTTGAGGTTCCGCTCCACGGCATGCATCTCCATTCCGCATTCCACCCTGTGGGTGTAAAAATAGGGACTTCCCTCTTTGGACTCCCCGAAACCGATCCTTACGGGAGCCCGTGTGGCCCACGAGATCAGGCTGCTTCGAAGCAATCCCTGGAGATCGATCACCAGGTCAAAGGACTCCGCCTTCAATGCCCTGAAAAGCCTTCTTATTTCCCCGGCCGTTTCCAGGAAGCGGCCCGGTTTCTTCCATTCGTCCTTGGCGATAACCCATAGCCTATCCACTTGGGGGTGGTTTTCCAGGAGCGGCTCAAGACCCTTAGCGATCACCCAATGGATTTGAGCCTTAGGCAGATTTGTCCGCAGGACATCCAGTACAGGCAGGGTGTGAACCACGTCGCCCATGGAACTCGGCTTAACGATCAATATTTTCTTTGGAGAGCCAATCAGTGCTGCCATTACCCTTTCCCCGGATCCCCGGCCCCTGTGTTTTTAATGTCTTTGCCTGAAGGCGAGGTTTTTTCTCCCATCCCCTGAGTTGCATAGAGACCTTTGAAAAACGTTCAATTTTGTTCAAGATCAAGGAAGACGAAAATTTCAACCATCCCGCTTAGAATGCTAAGCGGGACAGGCATCCATACATTGAGTATTTCGAGGATTGAAATTTGAGCCTGACGCCGAGATTGGGCAAAAGGGAGCGTTTTTCAAAGGTCTCAGATTTCTTGGAGCCACCGCGCGGAATCGAACCGCGGACATCCTCATTACGAGTGAGGTGCTCTGCCAGCTGAGCTACGGTGGCCCACATCCATGAGGCCACACAATATAGTTATTTTTTTATTCCCTGTCCATCTTTTTTTCTGCTGATCCAGGTGATCCCCATAGCCGGTTTCATAGGGCAGGGATTTTGGGGCCTGCCACTAAATTCCATTGCCCGCGGAAGAAGGAAAGGTCTTGCCCTTGTTCTCCATCTCCCCTATCATACGGAAAAATTTCATCATCGAGGACGACCCATGAAGCAACCTAAAGATTACATCATCTTCCCACTGGACGTTCCCACGCGAGACGAGGCCCTGAAGTATGTAATGCTCCTGAAGGATGACGTGGGGCTGTTCAAGGTGGGGCTTGAACTCTTCATCAGCCAAGGCCCCGGGATTCTCCAGGCCATCAGGGAAATCGCCGGGAACAAGATCTTCCTGGACCTCAAGCTTCACGATATACCGGCCACGGTAAAAAGGGCCTTCCGGATCGCCAGTTCATACGGCCCGGAGTTCATCACCGTCCATTGCGATCAGGGAGAAGGAAGCCTGCGGGAGATCGCGGAGCGAAACCCGGGAAACACCAAGATCCTCGCCGTGACCCTGCTCACAAGCCTCGACACTAAAGACATCAAGACAATGGGTTACAAAGAGGCCTATGTGTCGGATCCCTCGCGATTGGTGTTGTTGCGGGCCCGGATCGCACAGGATGCCGGCTGCCAGGGGATCGTATGCTCCGGGCACGAGGTTTCCCTGGTCAAAAGAGAATGCCCCGACCTGATTGCCGTGACTCCGGGTATTCGTCCCGCCTGGTCCTTGGTGGATCGGGACGATCAGCGGCGTATTGTAACCCCACGCAAAGCTGTTCAATCCGGAGCAGATTACATCGTCGTTGGACGCCCTATCAGGGATGCACAATCTCCAAAGGAGGCGGCCAGGAAGGTGGCGGAGGAAATCGCCTCCGGCCTTTGATGGAAAACCTTTGAGGATCAGTGGCGCCGGGGGGGCATCCTATGGAGGGTAAACAGCTACGAATTTTCCTTTTCCGACCCTTAGGGCAGCGGAAACAACGCTCCAGGTCTCTCCCTCTTTCCTGAGCCTGAAATAGATCTGGCCGCTCGTCCTTTTCCCCTCGGCCCGCGCCACAACCCTCGCCGTTTTCCTTCCGCTCACGAACCTTACTTCCTGCCGAATGAGGGAGAGGCGGATATCCTTCCCCAGGGGGCTAAAAAGCCTTTCATTGTCCCGGACAAAGGCCCCGCAAGCATCGTAGACCGCCCCTCCCGTAAACAGCCTGAACAGGGAAGCGACGGGATTTCCCCCCGCGTTTTTTAATGAGGGGAGGGAGCTTCCCTTCAGCAGGATGAATCCGGCAGCCAAAATGATTACCAGGAGGAGGGCGGCGGCCCCGAAGATCAATGGATCCCGATATCGCGGATACTCCGGTGACATGGAAATCACCGACGGAGTTTTCTCTTTGGCGTCAGGCGGCGGTATAGGGGTGTCTTTTTCTCCGGGAACGGTAGGTGCCGGGTCCTTCCGGGGTTCAGGGGCCTCTCCCGTCAACCTCACCTCGCCCGTCTCACCACGGATCGCCATCCTCGCACCGCATTTTTTGCATGTCGCCCTCACTTCCTTTCCCAAGATCTTCTGATCGGGAACCGTGTACTCGGCATCGCACTCCGGGCATCGTATCTTCATGGGTTGTTTCTCCCTTTAATGGTTTGGGGCCGGTTTCTTCAAGGAAACAAAGACAGTTTCATCAATAAAATTATACCAGATCTTTTCCCCTCCTTGTATCCCCTTCTTGCCTTCATTTGACATCACTTCCCTAATGAATCAATATGGGAGGGATTTCTCTACTGGATTATTTGGCACCGCGGACCTTTTGAGACCTTTGAAAAACGTTCAATTTTGTTCAAGGTCAAGGAAGGCGAAAATTTCAACCACAGGAATACATTGAAGTATTTCGAGGATTAAAATTTGAGCCTGACGCCGAGATTGGGCAAAAGGGAGCGTTTTTCAAAGGTCTCGACCTTTTTTCCGGTCCTTGGATTAGTGGCGGCTTCCCCGGGCACGGTTAAAAGTGATAAACATCCTGCTAAGTGTTTCGAGGATTAATTTTTCAGCGGGTTCAGGATGGCCTTGCAAGATTCAGGTTCAAAGGTCTTAAAGGATAAGGATGACGAGTAGAAGGTCGAGGATCAGGATCGAGAATTTCACCCGCTTCCTGGTCTATGTCCTTGGGCACAGTCCCGATGAATTCGGACTCCTCCCGGACCCTGAGGGGTTCGTGGGCTTCAAGGAACTGCTATGGGCAGTGCACGAGGAACCCGGATGGGGTTACGTGAGGATTTCACATATCCAGGAAGTACTTCTCGGAAAAGACAGGGACCTTTTCGAGGTGGATGACAACCGGATCAGGACCCTTGAGAGACGCTGGCGCATGGATTTTGAACATCCTGCTGAAACCCTTCCCAAGCTGCTCTATATCGCCGTGAGGAGGCGTGCCCATTCCCACGCTCTGGAAAAAGGCCTTCGGGCCGCCCAAGGCCCATACCTTCTTCTAAGCCCGGAAAAGGACATGGCCCTCAGGATCGGAAGGCGCCGCGACCGGGAGCCCGTGCTTCTGGAAATCCTTTCAGGCATGGCAACCACCGAAGGACTCCCTTTCTATGCCTTCGGCCGGCTCTTCCTGGCCGCGGAAATCCCCTCCCGTTACATCAAAGGCCCACCCCTACCCAAGAAGCCGCCCAAGAGTCCGGTTCCAGAACCGGCGAAGTTGCAGGAAAGGATGCCGGATTTTCTCGCGGGCACCTTCGTCCTTGAGGAAGGAAGGGATCCTGCCACAGGGAGGCGTACCAAGGGCAAGAAGAGAAAGGGTTGGAAGGAAGAGGCGAGAAAACTGCGCAGGAAACGTCCCTGATTGGTGAAGGGGACGTTTTTTCCTTGTCGGAATTTCCTTCCATGGGATCTCACACGTTGTAACGATTGAGGATCGCCTCCAAGACGGCCCCTCCCAGGGCCCTTGCCTTGTCTGAAATCGTATGGCAATAACCGAGAATACCTCTGGGGTCCACGTCTCCGGCCTTGAGCCCCGCATGGACCTTGGTGTTTTCCCGTAACAAACCTCTTATCACGCCGTCTATGGAAGTTACCATCGGTTCTCCATCGACCCGGGCCACCACCTCTCCTGCATGAACTAGATCCCCGATACCTTTTACCGGATGAAATATCCCGTCGGCAGGGGCCCGCAGGACCCGTTGGGCTCCCACCCCCCCGATCACACCAGGGATCCCTGTATCGGCCTCGGCCGGACCCTCCCTGATGATTCTTCCAAGGTTGTGGCCCCGGTTGGTCTCGATCACGATATCAACATCCTTCCCGGCCCAAAACCCCGGCCCAAGGCCAATCACAAGGGGCGCATCACCGCGTCTCGTGCCGGTATTACGCTTTGCAAGGATGGCGTCGACGATCACGTGCGGTTTGATGGCTTCCCTGGACTTTCCCTCAGGGTCGATGAGCACCGGGATTGTTTTCTCCTCCCAGGCGGTCCATACTCCATCCGGAGACGGAACATGTCTGGCCCGGACCCCCTCCACCTCCCAGGAGCCCTCGATAATACACTCGCAAAAAGAGACCATCCGCCTAATACAAAGGGGATTGGGAATTTCCGTCATGAAAACCTTGAAATGGGCCCCGTAAAGCCTGTGGGCGACCCCGCTCGCCTGCTCTCCCGCCCCCCTAACCATGATGACGATATCCTTCACGATAAATTCCTCCTTGATAATGAAGCTCCCCGCTGCAAGCGCTTCTTTCAACCGACGGGTTTGCCCCTCAGGGGCCTGTTGTGACACGCTCCCGGGGTCAGGCGGTGTTGAGTTCTTCTCTTGGATCAGTAGATTTTATTCGAGGAACTACAGTAATGCGAAGCATTACTTCGCCATACCCCAGACACTCCACACCAGTATCGGGACATCGGACATACCGCATGAAGTGAAAGTCATTGGGATCCAACCCTTCACTCAACCTTTCGTTTATCAGGGCGACCGGAACCGTCAACTGTGAAATGAGGTAGACACACAGACGCCTGGGACAAAGCTTTCCGATGAGATTCCCGTCCACATCAAGCACGAATTTGTCCCCCTCCTTGTACCCGGAGTTGCAGTGTTTCGCCCTTACGACTTCCGCCTCTATGGAATATAACGGTGCCGCTTCGGACAGGCGCACTACTTGACGGACCCGATGTCCACCTTCATAAAATTGTTTTGTTTCTGAATGGGTGTATCCGACTCGTTCTGCATATCTATTGATCGTCTCTTCTTGGGTCATTTTTTATCTCCCATTCCAGTCGAACAACACCGTCACCGTTTCGTTGTGGATGGAAACGAACCTTCTTCGGTGGCCGATCAAAGGGATTCTAATGGACCAAGAGATGAACATCAAGGTCTATGTACAAAAGGTGAAAAAACGGGTAAAAGGAATTCAGGCATCTTTGGAATAAATCGCTGGGGTATGCTTTGCATCGTTCCGGGTTCGAGGTGAATCTTTCAGCCGTTATCGAGCCCCGCCGAGGCTGAAGCCGTAAGCTTAGGGGTCAAGGGGTCGAGGGTTCAAGGGGTCAAGTGAAAATCATCTTTACCTTAAATCCCGGTTTCTCACTCGAACCCTGGGCCCCTTGAATCCTTGAACCTTATAAAAAACGGACTTGTCACGCCGTAGCCATAGCGAAGACGGAAGATTGCGGAAATTGGCCATTTATGGATGGGCACTAAGTGATTTCCTTTTGCTTCTTCTTCCTTTTTCAGGCATGCTTCGCTCTTCTTTCCCGCTGCTTCAAGAGGAGGTATCACGAAATGAACCAAAATAGTCCTGGAGATCTTTCCTGTTTTTTCTACCCTGATAGCATTGCTGTAATCGGGGTATCCCCCGAGGAAAATAATCTTGCAAAAAACATCATCCTGAATTGCCTGACTCTCGGGTACAAGGGGGAAATCCTGCCCGTAGGGTTGAAAGGCGGGGTGGCTTTCGGCCAGAGGATATATCCGTCCGTCGAGGTCATCGATGGAAAGATCGATCTGGCCGTTATCCTGACCCCGGCCCGGACTATTCCGGGCATCCTGGAGCAGTGCGGCCGCAAAGGGATTCGGAACGTGGTCATCGAATCGGGAGGTTTCTCCGAGCTCGGCGAGGAAGGGAAAGCGATGGAAAGGGCCTGCATAGAAAAGGCCCAAAGATACGGTATCCGGTTCATCGGTCCCAATTGCATCGGGGTTACCAACATGGAAAACGGTCTGGCCCTGTCCTTTATGGCGTTACAAAAAGGGCTCTTCCCGGGTCCGGTTTCCGTGCTGGCCCAGAGCGGGGGGGTGGGGCTTACTTATATCGGATTCCTCGCAGACGAGCATATCGGACTCAACAAGTTCGTCTCCATGGGCAACAAGCTGAACGTAAATGAAACCGATCTCCTTGCTTACCTGATCCGGGACGAGGGGACGAGAATCATACTGGTATACCTGGAAGGTTTCTCCGACGGCAGGCGGTTCATCGAAACGGCGAGAATGTCGAGCAAGCCCATCCTGGTTTACAAGGCCAACCGCTTCAAGGAAAGCGCATCCATCGCCCATTCCCATACCGCGGCCCTTTTTGCGGACGACCAGCTTGTAGACCACGCCCTGGCTCAGGCGGGGTGTATCCGAATCAATACCCTTCAAGACGCTATGGACTATATCAAGTCCCGCACCCTTCCTCCCCTGAGAGGAAATCGCCTGGCCATCGTATCGCGCTCGGGCGGGCATGCCGTGATCGCTGCGGACGCCTGCACCTATTACGGCTTCGAGTTCGCCCGTCTCCCCAAAGGGCTCCTCAAAAAATTCGAAACCCGTTTTCGTGCCCACGTGATTCGATTGCAGAACCCGCTGGATCTCGGGGACCTGTTCGATCTGGATTTCTACGTCTACATTCTTGAAGAGTTACTCAAGAGACGCAACGTGGACGGCATTCTACTTGGACACGCATATTTCCGGGGCAAAGAGCAGGAGCCTTCCAGGATGCTTCTCAAACGCGTGGAGCAACTGGTCGATCAATACCAAAAACCGGTGGTTCCCGTGATCCTGACCGAGACCCGTGAAAGAGAATACCTGAGGAGAAACCTCAGCCTCCCCATCTTCTGGGCCCCCGAGAATGCCATGCGGGCCCTCCAGTTCTCCTACCGTTGGAGCAAGCACACCCTTCCCGCTCCCCCGGCAACCTATCGGCTCAAGGGCAGAGGCGGGAGCAGGGCGGAAGAAATAGTCCGATCGGCCGGCGAGAGGGGTCATCTTCTCCTGAGTGAAGGCATGGATCTTTTGCAAGCCTTTGGATTTCCCATTTCCCCCTATCGGCTCGTACAAAATCGAACTCAGGCCCTCGCGGCTTGGAAATCACTCGGGGCGCCGGTTGCGATGAAGATCAATCGCCCCCATGTCAACCACAAGGCCCGAGGCAATGCCCTCCGGTTGAACCTCGATTCCCGAAGGCAGATCACCGAGGCCTTCAGAGAACTCCAGACCGGAACCGGCAAGGACGTGGAAGTCTTGGTGCAGCCCATGAGGCAGGAAGGGCTGGAGGTGATCCTTGGAGGCAAGCGGGACCCGGTATTCGGCTCCATCATCCTATTCGGACTGGGAGGCCGCTTTGTGGAACTTTTGGGGGACGTGGTATGGCGGGTCGTTCCGGTGTCCCCGGAGGAGGCCTCTCAGATGGTCCGGGCCATTAGAGGCTACAATCTTCTTCGAGAGGCTGGTGGAGCGTCCCCGGCGACCTTCAAGTCCCTGGAGAGATTGCTCCTCAAGCTGTCGGGAATAATGGAAAGCCTTTCAAAGGTCAGAGAGATAGACATCAACCCCGTCCTTGTCCATAGGGGAGAAACAGAGGTATTGGATGTCCGGGTAATAGTGGATTGAGAAACCTCCGTAAGGACCGCCTCGTCCCCTGTCTTCACTCCTCGTCAAGGATCTTGCGGATCTCGTGGGATATCTGCTGGAGATTGAAGGGCTTCTGGATAAACCCCTTGCACCCCTTCTCCAGTATCTCCATGGCCTGGCCGTTCATGCTGTATCCGCTGGAGAGAAGCACTTTCACGTTCGGATCGATGGAGCGGAGGGCATCATAGGTGGCTGCCCCGCCCATCTCAGGCATGATCATATCAAGGATCACGTACCCCAGGGTTTCCAGGAGGGCCTTCCCCACCTGGAGAATGGCCTCCTCGTCGTCCACAAGGAGGAGGGTCTCCTCTCCCAGCAGGATCCCATCGGGGGCGCTCCCGTCCTCTTCCACTCTTTTCTCCGATACGGGAAGATAGATGTTGAAAGTGCTTCCTTCTCCCTTCTCGCTGTATACGTTGATGATGCCGCCGTGATTCTTGATGATGCCGTAAGCAGAAGCGAGTCCGAGGCCGGTTCCCTTTCCCATTCCCTTTGTGGTGAAAAAGGGATCAAAGATTCTTTGTTTTATCTCCTCATCCATACCGATCCCGGTATCGGTCACTGAAACCTTGACGTAGCGGCCCGCATGAACGCCGTAAGGCTTTACATAGGCCTCATCCAGCAACACGTTTTCCGTGGAGAGATAAAGGTCCCCTCCATCGGGCATCGCTTGCCAGGCATTGACAAAAAGATTCATGAACACCTGCTCGATCTGGGCCCGGTCGACTTCGACCGCGGGCAAATTCTTCTCCAGATCCATGTGGAGAGAAATCTCCTTTTTTGTCCTGCCGAACATCCGGGCCGCCTTCCCGAGTATCTGGTTCAGGTCGCTGGCCTTTACTTCGTATTTCCCGCCCTTTGCGAAACCTAGAAGCTGTTTGGTGAGTTCCGCTCCGCTCTGGACATAATTCTCGATCTGTTTCAATCTTTCGTAGTAAGGATGAGTAGGGTCGAGATCAAAAAGCATCAACGAAATATTTCCCTGGATGCCCATTAGCAGGTTATTGAAATCATGGGCGATTCCGCCGGCCAGTGTTCCGGTGGCCTCCATGCGTTGGGCCCGCAGCAGCTGGGCCTCCAGACGTTTTCTCTTTGTAATGTCCTCAAAGGTCACCAGAGCTTCGCCGCCCTCAAGGGTCACTGAGCGGGTGTGGATGATTTTCCTGGAGCCATCCTTACAGATGATCTTGAGCACTTGTGGATGGGCCTCTCCAGGCCGGGCTTTCTGGTGATCCTTGATCCAAAGGCCGATGACCCTTTTCCTGTAATCGGGATCCGGAAAGGCCTTGCGGAACCACTCCCGTCCTGAAGGGACATCTCCCAGATCATAACCGAAGATCTCCGTAAACTTGGGATTGACATAGTGATACCTTCCGTCCTCTCCCACGAGAACCACCCCGAAGGGGGCCTTTTCCACTAGAATCTGGAATCTTTCCTTTTCTTTATGAAGGGCCTCTTCGGCGGCCTTCTGAAGAGAAATGTCCCTTGAGATCTCGATGGCCCCCTTTTCCCCTGACGGCAGGTTTATGGGGGATGAACGGATTTCGAGAATTAGGCCGCTCCGGAGCCTGATTTCGGTGCTCTCGGTCCTTCCGCTGGCAAGTGCCCTTTGGACAGGGCAATTCCGGCAGGGTCCTTTTTTCCCCAGGAAGGCCTCGTAGCAGATGCTGCCTTCCAGCTCCTGCCTCCCCACCATCTTTTTCAGATTGTCATTGGCGTACAGGACCTGGAATTTTTCCGTTACAACATCGATTCCATCATCTATAGTATTTAGTATGGCCTTAAGGCCGATTTTCTCAAAAAAAATGCCGGCATCAGTTTCTTTGAAAAAAGTGCCATTTTCGTTCAATTTATTCTACCTCTGCTCCGGTTCTTCATTTGTCGGTTCATCGCCCATGCTCCACCCTTTGGAAACGGCCGCGGTCGTTAAATGAAAACGGGAAACCTACCCGCAGGCCCAAGCCGTAATCTGCACGTCATAACAGCACCCGCACTTTTGGGAAGGCCCTCAAGCATTTCTCCAAGATCGGCTCCAGGGAATATACCACCCCCTTCCCGGATATTCCGGTTCTTTTTCTTTATCACTTCATTATACGGAGAGAAGAAAAGCTTGAAAAAAGTACTCGTGCGTTCTTAACTCGTGCCCATCAAAAAAAACAACCCTCGAAATACTTAATGTAGCCTTGTAGTTAAAATTTCCGGATGGCCTTGAATATAAGCCTGGTTATGGATGGGCGCCAACTGTTTAGGAAGCACGTTTTCAAAAACGGGGAAATGGTTTTATATCGTATACCTACGGTATATCCCCAATAATGGAGAAGCATTTTCTTTACTGGCAAAAACCCCTCAGCCCGGCTTACCGGGAAGATTCTGAGAGGAGAACATTCTGCGGTAGTTTCATAGTATATTTTCCCCTTATTTGCAAGCCCTGTTTCACAAGAAGATTAAATTTTGTGTCAAAATTCAACCCGGATTATGCAATTGCCAAGTTTGCCGAAGATGCAAGGCCGCAAGGTGCGAAGACGTACTTTCAGTACTTCAAGCGCCTTACAACGCAGCAGATTCGGCAAAATCGGCAATCCCCCAGGGTGATAAATTTTGAATAGATTCAATGTTTCCTGACGGCGTCTTTTTGGTGAATGTAATCTGACCCGGAAAGATGTCCAAAAACCTACAATCATTAAATAAATGACTTCTTTCAAAATTTGTCATGCATGATCCGGGTTCAAGAGAACGGCGACCAGTCCTCGTTTGCCCTTTGTTTTCATCGTCTTAAAGCCTTTACCAGCAGATTTGCTTTTCTATACATAACGCCATAAATATTTGCGCATAGTATTGATTTATGTTATCCTATACTGAAAAAATAAGGAGGGCAGCAGCTATGCGCAAATTGGAGATTCAAGATGCTGACATTA
>JAFDEE010000002.1 GCA_019310525.1 Deltaproteobacteria bacterium
CCCGATTTCTCACTCGAACCCTGGACCCCTTGGATCCTTGAACCCTATTATAAAACGATCGAACTAAAGTCTTCGCCTGAAGGTCCAAGGTTCTCCTATTCCCGGAATGGGACATTAAAAAGGGAGCCCGTTGGGGCGGGCCCCCGTTGAGGTTTACGCGTGTCTTGGCATAGTTACATAACATCTCCCGCCGACATAATGATCTGGCTGTTCGCTCTTTCTTCGTTTAATCGTCAACGCGGTGATGGGTTGGGTTGATTGGTAAGCAGACCGACATCGCTGATGGAACATCAGGGACTGTTCCGTCAACCCCTTGTCGCTCCTGGAATCGAAGGGGCGTTGTGATGAGATCCACCCCCTTTCCCGGGCGATATAGAAAAGGAGGGGAGAAGGTCTTTGATCGGGACCCGCAGGAAAAACGAACGCTTTCTAAAGCTGCCGGTGGAGTTGAATGATGCCTGATGTGCGCTTCCCCACGCTTTTCGCCCGAGCCCTTCGATCCGGTAAAGATAATTTATATATTGAATATCACAATATGATGGAGAATGTCAAGTTAAAAATACCAGATATTGTGTTAGATCGGGTGACTATTCCGATCCCCTTCATGGGGACCCTGCCCCAGGATGGAAGAACCCTTTCCGGATACCTTTATTTGATCCTTGCAGGATAAGGATCATTGTGATTTAAGCAATTCAGGACACGGAGGATGCAAACTCTGGAAACCGATCAGCGCGTGAATCGAGGGCGGTTTCCCGGGTGGGGTGCAGGCCTTATTGTCAACCTTGAGATTGACGACTCTCTTTTTCCAGGAGGTTTTCACCTATGGCGTCATTTATTCCACTTGAAGAGGTCACCCGGGAACTCTGTGATGTGGCCATGGGACGGCTGGCGGCTGACATGGTGATTCGCCGGGGAAGGCTCGTCAACGTCAATACCCTTGAAATCCTGGAAGGGGTGGATGTGGCTGTGAAAAAAGGGCGGATCGCCCTTGTCGGAGATGCCTCAGGGTGCATTGGAGAAGATACCCACGTCATTGATGCCAAGGGTTACTATCTCACCCCCGGGTTCATGGACGGACACATCCACGTGGAAAGCAGCATGCTGACGGTTTCCCAGTACAACAACACCGTGGTGCCCCGCGGAACGACCGCCATTTTCATGGATCCACACGAAATTGCCAACGTCCTGGGTCTCAAGGGTGTTCGGATCATGATGGAGGAGGCAGAGGCCCTCCCCCTCCGGGTATTTACCACGATACCCTCCTGTGTGCCTGCAGCCCCGGGTTTTGAAGATACGGGTGCGGAAATCGGGCCGGATGAAATCGCTGAAGCCCTTGAATGGGAGGGAATTGTCGGCTTGGGAGAGCTCATGAATTTCCCTGGTGTCATAAACAGCGACCCGGAGACCCACAGGAAAATCGAGGTGACCCTCAGGGCCGGAAAACCCGTAACCGGGCATTTCTCCATACCCGATACGGGATCCATGCTGAATGCCTATGCGGCTGCCGGAATCCGTTCTTGCCATGAATCGGTTCACCCCGAGGAGGCCCTGGCCAAAATGCGCCTCGGGATGTATGCCAAGATCCGAGAAGGATCGGCCTGGCGCGACCTAAAATCCGTCATCCGGGTCCTTACCGAAGAACGGGCATCCAGCCGTTTCGCCATATTGGTAAGTGACGATACCCACCCAGACACCCTGATCAAAGATGGCCACATGGACCATATCGTGAGACGTGCGATCGAGGAAGGGGTGAATCCCGTCACCGCCATCAGGATGGTTACCCTCAACCCGGCGGAATGTTTCAATATGGGCAAGGATTTCGGAAGCATCTCCCCTTCAAAGGTGGCCGATATCCTCTTGATCGAAGACCTCAGCCGGGTCAAGGTGGATCGGGTGATCGTGGGTGGTCACATGGTGGCCGAGGGTGGAAAAATGATGAGAGAGAGTCCACCCCACCCTTACCCCGACTGGTCCAAGAACACCCTCAATCTCGGAAAGACCTTGACCCGGGAGGACTTCATGTTGAGATCGACCGAAGGCTCGGTGACCGTCCGCGTCATGGAGATCGAAGAGGCCAAGGTGGGTACCATCCAGGGGACTGCCGAGCTCAGGGTCGTTGACGGCAACGTTCCTCCGGATCCCGACCGGGATATTGCAAAGGTGGCCCTGTTCGAACGACACAGGGCGACCGGTACACGAGGACTGGGATTCGTGAAAGGATTCGGCATGAAGGGAGGGGCGGCCGCTTCAACCGTGTCCCACGATTCCCACAACCTCCTTGTTGTGGGAATGGACGAGGGGGACATGGCCTTTGCAGGGAACCAACTGGTCAAGGCCGGGGGCGGCATGATTGTGGTTAGGGACGGCAAGGTGCTGGCCCTTCTCCCCCTTCCGGTCGCCGGACTACTCACGGACCGCCCCGTTCACGAGGTTCAACGCCTGGTGGAAAGACTGGACGGGGCATGGAAGGAACTTGGATGCGATCTCGTCTCTCCGTTCATGACCATGTCTCTCCTGGGCCTGCCGGTGCTTCCGGAACTCAGGATCAGTAACCGGGGCCTGGTGGATACCCTGAAATTCCGATTCGTGGATGTTATTGTCCCACCCGGGAAACGGGAGAAACCTTCGCCTTAAGAAAAAACTTTTGCTTGAGTATTTTCTCAAAAAGAGACCTTTGAAAAAACGTTTCGTAACGTTCAAAAGTTGTGGCACGGCCCTGATGGGCAGTATTATTTCAGGCCCCGGATAGGATCTCCACGGCCGGAGACTGTTTCTTGGTATCTCTAAGAATACTCTTGGCGCAAATGTCATAGTTAAAGATCATGTCCGAATGGACATCCGACAGGGCGACCTTGCCTTCAGGCTTGAGATAGGGATACACCAGGTCGTAGTTCTCCCGAAGCAGTCCTGTGATCCAGAAAAACTGGCTTTCCACGCTCTCTCCGAGTTTGACCTCGTATCCCCGGCCATATTTGGCTTTTCCCTTATCGCAGGCAAAACGCGGGAAGGGCTGTTTGGGGACTTCCACGGCCACGCCGAGCATCTTCAACTCCTCTTCATTTTTCTCCACCACCCGTTCCATGGCAAAAACGATCAGCCGTTCAAAAAGGTCCATGCCCCGTTCCATGTCTTCACGCAATATCGCCGTGACCTTTTCCGGTTCCCTGAGATATTCCTCAAGACCGATCCCGCGATTCCGCCGAACCTCAACACCCATCTGGCTGAAATCGATCAGATACCTTCCCCGCTGAACGCGGTCCGGACTTTCCAGCTCAAGCCGGATATTGGGGCTGTCCACATAGATTCCCTTGATCCTGGGGTTCATGCAGGCCAAGAACTTGCTGTAGATCATGCTGTGGGTCATCACGTAGCGATGCCCCTTGTAATGAATATGGGGGACATATTCCACGTCATGGGCCAAAGGGTCTGTCACTGGACTCAGTTGCACCCTCTCCAGGTTGAACAGTCCTTCATTTTCCAGGAAAACATGCATGGCATTGACAAAGGTGGTCCTTATGGCCATGGCGGCATAAGTCGTATCGCTCATCCACTTTTCGGAATAGTATTTGTCAAGGAATTCCTCCAGGCTGGAACCGCCTTCTTTCAGCGCCGCCTGGAACCCGTAAAGACCCTGGCCGATCATCTCCATGGTTTCATCTTTCATGATATCTGACTGCTCCTTTGTTTTTGGAAAAACTTCAAACCGTTAAAGAATAGGCAAATACTTTTCTACTTCGAACCTGCTTACATGGACACGATAGAGGTCCCATTCAATCTTCTTGTTCTCGATGAATTTATTGAAGATATGTTCTCCCAGCGTCTTCCTCACCAATTCGCTATTCTCGGCCTCAAGGATCGCCGAATAGAGATTTCCGGGCAGATCGACGATCCCGTATGCCTTTCGCTCTGTAGGATTCATTTCAAATATATCTTCTTCCACGGGATCAGGCAGTTCATACTTCTTTTCGATCCCTTCGAGTCCGGCGGCCAGCATGGCTGCAAACGCCAGGTAGGGATTACAGGCCGGATCCGGAGAACGAAATTCGATCCTCGTGGCCTTCTCCTTGCCGGGCTTGTACATGGGGACCCGAATCATGGCCGAACGATTGCGGCGGGCCCAGGATACATAAACGGGGGCCTCGTATCCGGGAACCAGGCGCTTGTAAGAATTCACCCACTGATTGGTAAGCACGGTGATCTCCGGGGCATGGCGCATAAGCCCGGCGATGTAACATTTGGCGGTCTCCGAAAGATTATGGGGGTCATCGGGATCATAGAACTCGTTTTTCTCGCCCTTGAAAAGGGACTGGTGTACGTGCATTCCGCTGCCGTTAACCCCGAAAACGGGTTTGGGCATGAAGGTCGCATAGTAGCCGTTGCGTCGGGCGATCTCTTTTACGACCAGCCGGTAGGTCATCGTCTTGTCCGCCATACGCAGGCCTTCATCGTACCGTAGATCGATTTCGTGCTGACTGGGAGCAACCTCATGGTGGCTGTATTCCACCTGGATTCCCATGGATTGAAGAGCAAAGATGGTCTCCCGCCTCAGATCACTACCCAGATCGAGGGGCCGCGCATCAAAATACCCGCCTTTGTCAAGGGTTTCGGGATTCATGTTGTCCGCGAAATAGAAATATTCCAGTTCAGGACCGACATAAAAAGTGTAACCTTTGTCCGCTGCGGCCTTCAATACCCGTTTGAACACGTAACGGGGATCCCCTTCATAGGGAGTACCGTCCGGGTTGAGAATATCGCAAAACATCCGGGCCACCGGTCTCTCATCGATACGCCAGGGCACCAGGTCGAAGGTAGTGGGGTCTGGCTTTGCGATCATGTCGCTCTCGTGTATCCTGGCAAACCCTTCAATAGATGAACCATCGAAACCCATACCTTCACTCAGGCCCTCATCCAGTTCCGACGGGGTGATGGCAAAACTCTTGAGCATGCCCAGAACGTCCGTAAACCAAAACTGAATAAAACTGACATTCTTTTCCTTCACGATCCTTTTGACATCATCGGCGTTCTTGCAGAGCATCGTTTACCTCCTCACTGTGGACTTTCACTATAAAAAAACTTTGTCCACCCTTAAGCAACGGGTATGCCAGGAAGATTTTCGGTTATCATATGCCCTGATATCAATGAATTAACAAGCTGTCCAACGTAGTTCAGCCTTTTCAATGCCTACAAATTTGTAGGATTGAGGGCCACAATCATACAAAAACGTCGCCCATGAGGGTAGTTGTCTTCCTGCCTGACCTGGCGCACGGAATCTACACTCTCACCGTCTGACTATTCTGGCAAGAGTTCGTGTTTGGCGACTGTCGTTCCGATTTTTCAGATTCATGAAGGATGAGGATATCACGCTTCAGGAAGGCATTCTTGACGGGGGCGGTGGAGGAGGAAAGAAGTATTGTGAATTTCTCTTAAATCCTCTATGATCCGGCCCCAAGCCTTTACCGAAGGAGGTCTTTTTCCATGAAGGAATACTATTTATTGGGACACGAAGGAAAGGTCCCGTTTCAACTGCCGGAGGAGTGGCGGGTTTTGAAAAACGCCGTTTTGAAATCTGTGCCTGCTGAAAAGGGCGTTTACGAGTTGACCGAAGAAGCCCTCGACAACCCCGTGGGTACTCCCCGGATCGAGGAAATGATAGGTCCGGGGGACAAGGTGGCCATCATCCTTGATGACGCCACCCGGCCCACACCGAGAAGGGAGATGCTCGAGTGTCTCTTGGAACGACTGGAGGGATGCGGAGTCGGTCCCGACAGGATCGACCTGGTCTTTGCTCTGGGAACACATCGTCCCCTTACGGAAAGGGAAGTGGAAGGGCTGCTGGGGACGGAACTCAAGCGAAAACTCAGATATCACCAGCATGACTGCAAATCCCGGGAACTCGTTTCCGTCGGGACCTTGAGGGCGGCCGGAGAAGTGAAGATTCATCCCGTGGTGGCAGGGGCCGATTTCCGCATCGCCCTCGGATCCATTCTACCCCATCCCATGAACGGTTTTGGAGGGGGGGCCAAAATAATCCTGCCCGGCGTGGCCAACGAGAAGGCCATCCAGGATCATCACACTGCACTGTTGGTCTCAAAAGGCCTGGCCTTCGGAAGGCTCGAGGGAAATCCTTTCCGGGATGAAATCAACGAGGCGGGAAGGCTTTCCAGGCTGGATTTCATACTCAACGCCGTTTACAATGCGAGCGAGCAGGTCAAGGGAATCGTGGCCGGAGATCTGGACAAGGCCCATGCTCACGGAGCCGAATGGACCCTGAAGGAATGTTCCGCCACCTTCGATGAACCTGCGGACGTAAGCATCGTCTCAGCCTTTCCACACCTGGAGGGGCCCCAAGTCACCAAGCCCCTCGGTCCCGCCACGATGATCACCAGGGAAGGAGGAACCGTCATCCTTTACTCCAGCGCCATTCACGGAGGCGGATTTCCCGAGCCCCTCCTCCAGGCATTTGATACGGCCTTTGGGCTTTGCAAAAACGGCGACACCAAGGGCCTCATCCTGGACTTCCTCAAACGGCGCGAACTGATCGTGCCCTCAGCCCCAATGGACTTCAACTGCGCCCTCGACCTTACCCTCCTTTATCTAAGCCGGATAAAAGTGGTGATGGTTTGCCGGGATGTAAATCAAGAGCAGGCGGAGAGATTGGGTTTTTCCTACGCCCCCTCGCTTGAGGAGGCCATTGCCTTCGTTTCAAGGGAAAAACCCGTTGCCACGGTCAACATCCTGCCCTCGGGCGGCCTGGCCATTCCCATCGTGAAGGAACCTGTCATTTTCCATTGATCAGGTGGACCGGCCCGCCGGGAAGGACTTATTCCGGGGAAA
The DNA here is from genome assembly GCA_019310525.1 of Deltaproteobacteria bacterium. NCBI lineage: Bacteria > Pseudomonadati > Myxococcota > Myxococcia > Deltaproteobacteria bacterium. The sequence continues at coordinate 6,835 of JAFDEE010000002.1, forward strand.
AGGTCTTCCCAAGGGCCCTCGGGGGAGCACCACCTAGTACGCCGACAATTCTTGCCAGGATGGAAGGGGCTCCGTCAAGGTCAGCCCCGGACCTTCTTTGGGCCGCGGAAAGGAGCAGAAGCGTAAAGATCATGAGGGGGAAGGGGGCGACCTGAAACACCTGCGCCGGTATGGAAGGCCACCACCTCTGGAACTGGATTCCCATGACCTGGAGAAATGAGAACAGGTAGGCCCCAAGGGCGACCTTGACGGGATGCCACCCCCCGAAGATCACGATGGCAAGGGCGATCCATCCCGTCCCTTCCGCCCCCTGGGGGCGGCCCCACCCGGGCTTGACGCAAAGGGAAAAAGCCGCCCCTGCGAGTCCCACCAGGAGCCCTCCAATGACGGTATACGTCATCTGGACGGCACGGCTGTCCGTCCCCCTTGCATAGGCCGCCTCGGGATGCTCCCCGACCATCCTGAGACGAAGGCCCTGGGGAGTCCTGTAAAAATACCACCAGCAGAGGAAAATCATCAACATGGAGGCATAGACGATCCATCCGTGGTTGAAGAATGCCTGTCCTACCAGGGGGATCTCATGGAGCCCTGGGATGGGCCAGGGTATCACCTGAGGCCCGTACTGCCTGGCATATGGATTTCCGAAAAAATAGGCGAGATCCCGTGCCGTGAGGGTGAGGACGAAGCCGACCGCCACCTGGGATTGACCCAAGTAGATACTGAACAGACCCACAACACCCGCGATCACGGCACCCGCCGCGGCACCGCCTGCAAAGCCCAGGAGGAGATTCTTCGTTTCGAATGCCGTGACAAAAGCGACCATGGCGCTGAGCAGAATCGATCCGTCGAGGGACAGGTTGATCACTCCGGCCTTCTCCGAGATCGTCTCCCCGAGAGAGGCCAAGACGATGGGAGCAGCCCCCGCCACGATGGATCCGAGTATTACGGCGACATTCAGATCATTCATGGTTCCGTGCCCTTCCTTTTCCTCCTCCATGCATAAAGCAGCAAAGCGGCAAGGACGAAAGTCCCCTGGATAATTCCGCTCAGGGATGAATCCACCTGGAGCATCATGGGAAGCTGGATGCTCCCCACGTTCAAGGACACAAAAAAGAAGGCGATAGCAGGAGACCACCCCAGGCGAAAGCCCGCCAGCATGACCACCAGCAGCGCCAGGTATCCGTAGTTGCTGGAGATGGATGGAATGAGCCGATGGTAGACCCCCGTCACCTGGAAGGCTCCGGCCATCCCTGCGCAGGCACCGGCAAGGGCCATGGCCACGATAAAATAACGTTGGGGTTTCAATCCGTGAAGATAGGCGGCCCGAGGATTGCTTCCGATTCCCTTCAGAGCGAGTCCAAGCCGTGTTTGGCGGAGCATCCAGCCCGTCAGTAGAATGACTCCCACGGTCAGGGCCAGGCCGCCCGGATTGATCCTTAGTCCCTGGATGGCGGGAAGCCAAAGGGCCTTGGGGAAGACTTCCGTGCCGCTCATGGAAGCAATCCCCGGTCTCTTCCACGGCCCGAATATAAGCCAGAGGGTGATTCCCTGGGCAACGAAGTTCAGCCCCAATCCCCCGAAAATTTCATTGACCCCTCCCTTGGTCTTAAGGACACCCGCAAGGACGGCCCATAGGCTCCCTCCGAGCACCCCACCTAAGAAGGCCATAACAAGCATAAGGGACGGCGCTCCACCATCCGTTCCCAGGCGCAAAACGGCCGTGGCGCAAACGGCCCCGGCAAGCACCTGGCCCTCCACGCCGATATTCCAGAGTCCCACCCTGAAGCTGAAGACCAGGCCGCAAGCACAGAGGGTAAGAGGAATCCATCCGGTCAAGACCTGGCCGATTTTGATCCAGGACCCCAGTGATCCCTGGAAAAGATACTTGAAAGCCTCGATCGGGGGTGCGCCGGCAATCAGCAGGATTATGGTGTTCAGGGCGAAGAGACCGGCAAGCATAACCAGAATCTCGAAAAGAGTCCGGTTCCATCCTTTCCGCCCCTTACCGATCATCCCTATACCCTCCCTGCGATCGCGCGGCCGAGATCCTCAAGATTCGTATCACCGGTTTTCACGTCACGAACCACGGAACCGTTGAAAAACACAACAACCCTGTCGGCCACTTGCATGATCTCTTCCAGTTCAGGAGAGGAAAAGATGATGCTCGCCCCTTTTTCTACGTAAGTCATGAGATGTTCCCACACCCACTGAACCGATTCCATGTCCAGACCGCGGGTGGGGTTTTCGAGAAGAAGGAGCCGGGGATCTCGGGGTATCAAGGAAAGAAGCAATCTCTGCTGGTTTCCCCCTGAGAGGGATCGGGCGGCCGAGTAAGGGTTTCCCACAATCCGGAAGCGACGGATATTCTCCCGGGCTCCGCTCAGCGCCCTGTTCCAGGCGACCCTTATCCCTCCTCTTTGATGCAATGCGAAATGTTCCAGTATGCTCAGCCCGGGGATCAATCCCTCTTCCAGTCGGGCTGTCGGCAGAAAGGTCACTCCTCGGTCCCTGAAGGAATGGTACCCTTTCCCCGTCATGTCCCTGGCCCCAAGTAGTATCCTTCCATTAAGGGGTGGGAGAAGTCCGGCCGCAAGCCTCAAGAAGACGTCCTGCCCGCTTCCCGACAGTCCCGCCAGACCCACCACTTCACCTTGCCGGATGGTCATGGTGCAGGATCTAAGACCTGCCCTTCCTCCCGCCCCCGAGAGTTCCTTAACGGAAAGAACCGGTTCTCCCAACCGGGCCTTGCTGCAAGGGGGCGGGGCCGGCACGGAACCGAACATCCAGTTGAGAAGCTTTGCCGTATCAAAAGGGCGGCTCATCTCGCCGGTCACCTTTCCCTGCCGGAGTACGGTAAGCCGGTCACAAAGCACTTCCATGTCCTCAAGCTTATGGGAAACAAGGAGAATGGTCTTACCTCTGGCCGCCAAGCTCTTGAGGGCCCCAAACAGGATTTCCCTCTGGAGACTGGAGATGCCGGTCGTAGGCTCATCCAGGATCAGGACTTCGACTCCCAGGGCGAGGAGCCTCAGAAGCTCAAGCTGCTGCCGTTCTCCAACAGTGAGGTCCTTCACGGTCCGTTCCGGATCCAGTTCAAAACCCAGGGAATCCGCCAGTTCCCCGAGTCGGCGCAGGTGATCGGGTTTTCTCATGAAGAATCCACTGACGCGTCCCATCATGAAATTCTCGATGACCGTCATGGAGGGAAAATCGAGGGGGTCCTGGTAAAGCATACCGATTCCCAGCCCGGTGGCGGAGGCAGGTCCCCGGTACTCCACTTCCCTTCCGTCCAGGAGAACAGCTCCCCGGGTCTTGCGGACGTATCCGGCCAGGATCTTCATCAAGGTGCTCTTCCCGGCGCCGTTCTCCCCCAGAATGCCGTGAATGGTTCCCGGCAGGATATCCAGAGTGATGCCGTTGTTCGCCCTGATCTTTCCGTAATGCTTGTGAATGTTTTTCAGGGTGATGTGCATGGGTACACCGGCCTCAGGGGCCGACTCGAACCGTAAACGGTCCGCGGTTCAATGGAGATGATTTTCGGAGGATAAAATCCTGGAAGCCCGGGCCGGGACTTTGGCCGCAACCCGAAAATCACGCATAAGTAAAAATGTCCCAACAGAGGATTGGTTCCAGACCTGGCAACGGGACCGATCCGGTGAAGAGGCGCCGGGAGTCCTCAACAGGGGAGATTCCCGGGCGCACTTCCCTTACTATTTTGCAGCGCTCTGCCCCGTCATTCCTTCGAGGAGTTGCTCCATGTACCAAATCTGTTGGTCCGTTGCGGTCTCACCCGCCTTTACGAAGGGTTTTCCATCCTGGTAGTTCAGGGGTCCCTTAAAAAGGTTTACCTTTCCTGAGGCAAGGTCATGGATGAAAGCGATCAGGGCGCCGTGGGTATCAACGGAAAGGGCGGTCCCGGGTTGGAAACCGATATTGCTCGTGTCTTTATTATTGATATCGTTCCAGTCCGGTCCAAGCCAGAGCCATTCCTGTTTCCATTTTCCTTCCATGGCCGCCTTGATGAAATGGACGTACCCAGGACCCCAATTGAAGTAAGGCACCCCGAGACAGGCAAAGGGAGCTCCCGAGCAGGCTCCTTCGTAATCATAAGGGATGGCCCACACCTCCTTGCCCTCCTGTCGTTTCTGACCTGCCACTACAAGGGCCTCCGTGGTGTCGATCCCGGAAACCACCACGTCATGGCCGGTATTGAAAAAATTCTGGGCGACCTGGGTCGGATCAGCGGTCACCCCTGGAATATTGAACCAGAACCCGATCCAGGTCACCTGGAAGGTGAGATCCCGGGGGTCCCTCTTGAGCACCTTTTCCCAGGCGTAGCGGGCACCCAGGTAGCAGGAGGCCGCCAGACGCCGGGTCTCCTCGTTGTTCAGGGGGCCGAGGTAACCGATCTTCCCGGTCTTGGTGGTAAGGGCCGCCACGAATCCCGCCATCATCTTGCCGTACTCCATTCGGCCCATGAGATTGGAGAGATTCTTCGGGGCCTTTCCGGTCAAGGCATCATCCCCGGAGATATGCACAAAATATACGTCCGGATGCTGGAGGGCCGCTTCCCTGGTCCCGTCCTTCATGTCATCGGAGTTGGCGATGATCACCTTCACCCCCTTGGACACGAGGTCATCCACCAACTGGGGGACGGTGATGCCAGGCCTGTCCGCCGGATTGACCTTGTCGATATAAATCATCTTGGTCCCAGGAAGCTTCTCTTCCACGTACTTTCCGGCCTCGAAGTGGGCCTGGCTCCATCCGTGGTCATTGTATGGTCCCACCATCAAGAGCCCGAACATGAAAGGTTTTTTGGCCTCCGCGGTCCCGACCATGGAAAAAAACGCAATGAAGAGACACAGAAGAATGCCGCCTACGATGCCTGCCAGTCTTTTCGCCATAACGCTTCCTCCTCTCGCCGTTATTTCTTTTGGGATCAAAATTTAGGTGGGGTATAGGGGAAATGTCCCGGACTGTCAAGGGACAAGGGATCCAATAACCTGCATCGGGCAATCCAAGCCCGGAGGCCCGTGAAAGAGGGTCTACCCCTCGGAAAACTCCCTTATCTTCTCATCCGCCACGTCCACGAAGGCCTGGTTGATCCCGGACAGGATTTCCTTTTCAAGCCCTTCTATGTAAAACCTGAGAACCGCGTCCGTTCCGGACGCCCTCAGTTCGAACCAGAAGTCTCCGAAGTCGATATAGGTCCCGTCACCGGCCCAGAAGATACTGTGGATCTCGGGTATCTTCACCCGGTCTTTCACCATTTCCTGAAATCTCTCTCTCGCCTCTTCACGGGAAATACCCCGGGTCAGGGACCGAAAGGCCTCCACCATGTAATCCTTGGCCCGGTTGCCAATACGCCTGGCCCTTTCCCTTTCCCGGCCCATAAGGGATTCGTCGAAAAGCTTCCTGTCGATCCTTTCAGAATATCGATACCGGATCCCGTATTTTTCTATCGCTTCCACGTAAAGGGCCGCATAAGATTTTCCCTCCAGGAAAAGCTTAGCCATCACCCCCAGGTTCAGGAGGGAGATCTGCATGCCGTCCTTTTCTTTCAAAGCAAGGCTCCGTCTCTTTCCACTTTTACTGACGTTCCAGGCGGCACCTCCCATGCTCGCCCCTCCCGACTCCTCCGCCATGATCAGGATCCTGGGAAGACGCCCCATCGAGACCCGCTCTCCCCTGATGTCTTCCAGAACGACTTCGCCCCCCTTTTCCGCCCAGGCCTCGATCTCCTCCACCATTCGGCCGAAGTATTTGAATCCCACCGGGGTATGGAAAACCCTCAACCGGGTTCCCCTCTTCTCGAATCGTTCCTTGTATTTCCGGTTGAAAAAATCCGCCAGTTCACTGATGGACCGGGTGGTGGGATAAGTGGTGCCGATTATGAAATCGTATTCAAAAAGTTCCCCGCTCCGAGCCATCATTTCCAATCGCTGCGCAGCAATCAAAAAATAGAGCTGGTTGGGGCGGAAGTAGACCACACATTTCCCGCTCCCCTCCACCTGCTCCACCTCAAGCCCGATCTCCTCCGCCCTTGGGGCCATGGAGGCTTCGGCCAGGGTGACGATGTTGTACCGATCCCCGTCGGGGTCCCAGATGAATCCAAAGTGAATCTCACCGGAGAGCATCCTCTCTTTGAGACCGATGTTCCGGTAGATCACGGCCTTGGTAGGGTCACAACCGTGGTCCTCTCCTCCGATCAATCCCACCCCATGGAAATCGTCCCGTTTCTCCTTATGCATATATTGAATCATGCCCCCGGGCCCGGTGGTAATCCCGAACCGTTGGAAAATAGGAAGGGAGTTTTCATGCATGCTTCCGCCAACAGTGGATACTCCGACCTTCAATCCCTTCTTCTGGGCCTCAAGGATCAATTCCAGGGCCTCTTCGGGGATGATCCCTCTCAGGTAGTCCGAGTAGGCGTCGATATATTGAAAATCCTTACGGATAAGGGATGAACCAAGAGAAGCGAGATGGAGCCTTAAGCCTGCCTTCTCGGCTTCTTCTCCCATCCGGACCATCTCTTCCCGAATCTCATCCGCCATGTCCAGGAGCTGCATTCCCCGCTCGTCCATCGGCTTTATACCCTGTTTGAAGCACTGGGAGTGGCTGGCGGTTATATTGGCCGCTCCATCCAGCTCGTTGTAAAAGACCCCGAAAGAAGAGGCCCAGATCGGGGTCGTTTCACGATCGGCATGGAGGTGAACCATGATACCATGGTGGGCGAAGACCCGGGAAAGGAGCTGGATTATCTCCTTGGTATACCTTCTGACCTCCCCCCCGATGTGAAAGGATTTATGCCCCCTGCGTTCATGGATTCTTGCCATGGCCTCAGAGATGAGGAGGACCGTATGGGCATTGAAAGGGGCGTCCGTGGCGAAAAAATTGTTCATGTTTACGGCATCCCTGTAACCGGCGGTTCCCAGCTTGAATTCTTTCATCCACCGAAAGATGCCGTTCTCCTCAAGGAAGCGCCGAGAATAATCGATGATAACCTCACATTCCACCGGGATGGCAAGATTGGAATCCCGGTCCACTTCAATGACAATGGCCCCAGTTGAGGAGGCCTCTTTAGGATTCTTTTTCATTCAAGCTTCTCCCCGGGCATGGATTGCCGGTCAACGACCATTCCGGTTCAGAATGGCTTGAGGGGTCAAAGATTCAAAGGAGTCGGATGATGAAATCGAGACCTTTGAAAAATGTTCAATTTTGTTCAAGGTCAAGGAAGGCGAAAATTTTAACCGCAGGAATACATCGAAGTATTTCGAGGATTAAAATTTGAGCCTGACGCCGAGATTGGGTAAAAGGGGACGTTTTTCAAAGGTCTCGAAATCCATTATAATACATCGCCCTTGGAGGAATCCTTAGTCCCTCGAACCTTCTCGGATAAAAACAAACCAAAGACTTTGATCTTTTATTACGGTAAACCAGTCCCTGGCGAATCTCAACATCCTTTTTTCCATTGCGCTTGATCTCAGACAACTTCCTGGGCTATGATGGCGCTTGTGAATTTCGGTAATCGTCGTTTTCGGATGGTCCGTGGTTCACTCACCTTTTTCCATGTCAGCGAAGGTTCGGGAGATATGCCGATCCCAAAAAATTTCATCCCCAAGAATAGACCGACAAACGGACGTTGGGCCGTATTGATCATTGCGGCTTTTCTCTTTCTTCTCCACTTCCTGTTCCTCCCTTCCCCTGCCCTCTCCCAAGAGAGCGGGATAAACCATTCCGTCCCTCTCGTGACGGACTTTCCCGTCCCCAAGAGATTGAAACTTTGCAACGAGCCCATGCCCCTTGAGGACCGGTGGGTGTGGGAGATGCTGGACCGTGAGCTGACCATCGCCGCCTGGGACCGAGCTCAGGTATTCATGTGGCTGAAGCGGGCGGGCCGGTATTTCCCCTATCTTGAAAAAAGACTCCGGGAAGAAGGGATGCCCGGAGATCTCAAGTACCTGGCAGTCGCGGAGAGCTCTCTTTTGACTCATATCCGTTCCTCAAAGGGGGCTATCGGGCCCTGGCAGTTCATGCCGAGAACGGCCAGGCGCCACGGCCTCCGCAAGGATCGCCGAATGGATGAACGCAGGGATTTTGAGCGCGCCACGGATGCGGCCTTGAGGTACCTGAAGAAACTGAAGAAAACCTTCGGCTCCTGGACCATGGCCATGGCCGCCTATAACTGCGGGGAGGCCAGGATGAAACAGGAGATCAGGGCCCAGAAGGAAAAAAGCTACTATCGGCTCAATCTACCCAACGAAACAGAGCGCTTTATTTACCGAATCGCTGCCATCAAACTCATCATGGAAAATCCTGAGACTTACGGCTATCGGGTGCCGAAAGAGAAGATCTACCGGCCTGTGCAATACGATTCAGTCAGGATCAGGGTTCGAGTCCCCATCCATCTCGCGGACTTCGCCAAGGCCCTGGGCACGAACCTGAAGGCCATAAAAGACCTCAATCCCCAGATCCTGGGTTATCACCTGCCCACGGGGACCTATACCTTAAAAACTCCGCCCGGTACGGGAAGGCAGGTCAAACAGGTGCTGGTCCGCTTAGCCCGACAAACCCCCTCGCCCGGCAAGGTCTCGGGCAAGTATTATATCGTTCGAAACGGTGATACCCTGTTGCGGATTTCAAGAAAGACAGGGGTCCCGGTTTCGGCTCTGCAGGCCTTAAACGGTATCGACGGCTCCCTTATTCGTGTTGGACAAAGGCTTAGAATCTCTCACTGAGCAAAAGGGTTCTTTGAACAACCCCTTTGTGAAGCGTGCAATCCGGGAATTTCGGTCGCGGCGTATATTATTAACTCCCCCATGGAATCAATATCATACGAGCCAGAGGGCAGAGACATTTATACTTGCCTCTATGCAGGCCTTTGTGGTACCAAACACGGATCAGGCAGGCGCTGAGATTGGGGTAAAATGGGCGTTTTACAAAGATCTCCCTGCGCGAAGCCAGGTAGAGAGGTTGTGCAAGTAATCTAAAAAAAAACCCATAAGGCAGAAAGGAGAGATTGTATCATGAAAATGCGTTTACGTTTTCTCGTAAGGGCGAGTGTATTGGTTTTCGTACTCCTTTGGGTGGCGGCCCTCACCACTTCGTGCGGTAAATCCGAAGAAACGGCCCAACTGGAGAAGAGGGCGACGGAACTGGAAAAGAAGGTGGCTGACCTCCAGAAGCAACTCGAAGAGGCGAAAAGCGCTGCACCGTCGGCAGCCGGCAAGACCCTTGAAACCGTCCGAAAGAGGGGTTACCTTCTGGCCGGCGTAAACGGCGATGTTTACGGATTCAGCATGCCGGATGAAAAGGGCGTGTGGAAGGGTCTCGACGTGGATACGGCCAAGGCCATCGCCGCAGCGGTCTTCGGGGATGCGGAAAAGGTGAAGTTCGTGGCGCTTACAGCTGTCCAACGGCTTCCGGCCCTCCAGTCCAAGGAAATCGACGTGCTCTGCAGGAACACGACACAGACCCTGACCAGGGAGACCACCAACGGCCTGAACTTCTGCCACGTCAACTTCTATGATGGCCAGGGTTTCCTGGTTAACAAAAAGACGGGGATCAAAAGCGCTAAGGAACTCGACGGTGCGACGGTCTGCGTGCTTCCGGGAACGACCACGGAGATGAATGCCGCGGATTTCTTCCGGAAAAACGGCTTCAAATGGAAACCCGTTGTCATAGAGCAGGCCTCCGAGCTTAATAAGGCCTTTTTCGCCGGCCGCTGTGATGTGCTCACATCCGACTCTTCCCAGTTGGCCGCCCACCGTTCAGTAGCACCTAATCCCGATGATTATGTGTTGCTCCCCGAAATCATCTCCAAAGAGCCCTTGGCCCCGGTGGTACGCCATGGAGACGACCAGTGGTATGACATCGTGAACTGGACCGTCATGGCCCTCATTGAGGCGGAGGAACTGGGTATCACCTCCAAGAATGTTGATGAAAAGCTCAAGAGCAAGGATCCCAAAGTCATGCGTTTTCTTGGGGTGACTCCTGGAATGGGTAAAGCCCTCGGGCTGGATGACAAGTGGGCATACAATATCATCAAGCAGGTGGGCAACTACGGTGAAATCTTCGAAAGAAACGTGGGCGTCAATACCAAGCTCGGTCTTAAGCGGGGATTGAACGCCCTGTGGACAGAGGGCGGCCTGATGTATGCCGCGCCTTTCCGTTAATCCATTCGAAGAGGTGCCTTTCCCTCAAGGAAAGGCACCTCTTCTTTTGACCATCACTGACCCAAATCAGTGTCCATCCATGACAAACAGGCAATACCCTTAACCCGTAGATAAGCGCAGGGGACAAGGTGAATCTTTAAATAGGGCATGCCTCTCTCCACTTTAAGGGCGCGCTCAATTCAAGCTCGGCAGCCTGAAACCGTTTTTTCAAAGGCGTCAGTCATGATGTGAGGGATCGATGGCGACCCAAAAAGGGGAAAAGATTCCATTCTGGCTGGATCCCAAGAAACGGGCGGTATTCTTCCAGTTTTGCGTCTTTTGTATGGTGGGACTCCTGGCCTATTATCTGGTATCCAATACCCTTGAAAATTTAGAAAAACAGTCTATCGCGACGGGATGGTCCTTCCTCCATAAGGAATCTTCCTTCGAGATCGGGGAATCCTTGATCTCCTATTCCGCCGCCAGCACCTACCTGCGGGCCTTGATTGTCGGGGCCCTGAACACATTAAAGGTTTCCTTCATCGGTATCATTTTCACGGTGATCCTGGGGACCATTATCGGGGTGGCCCGTCTTTCCAGCAACTGGTTGGTATCCAAGCTGGCCGGCCTGTATATAGAGGTGATGCAGGATATTCCCGTACTTCTCCAGCTCTTCTTCTGGTATGCCATCTTTTATGAAAGCCTCCCGGGTCCCCACGATGCCCTTTCACCAATAAAAGGACTTTTTCTCTCAAACCGAGGAGTCGCCTTTGCAGTCCCCGCTCGCCATCCCGCCCATCTATACATGCTTTTGGCCCTTGCCGCCGCTGTTATCGCGGTCTACCTGATCCGGCGTTGGGCAAAGAAGCGGCAGGATGCGACCGGGAAAATCTTTCCAACCTTCCGGGTGGGCATCGCCCTCATTATTGGGCTGCCTCTGGGCGTCTGGCTGGCCTTCGGAGCTCCGACGGCCATGAATATCCCGCGGATTTCCGGTTTTAATTTTAAGGGTGGTATGACCCTCAGCCCCGAGTTTATCGCTCTGCTCCTCGGGCTGGTCCTTTACACGTCCGCTTTTGTGGCCGAGGTTGTCCGGGCGGGAATCCAGTCGGTAAGCAAGGGTCAAAGGGAAGCGGCCATGGCCATCGGCTTGAGGCCCACCCTCGTCCTGAACCTGGTGATCCTGCCCCAGGCCTTAAGGGTGATCATCCCCCCCCTGACCAGCCAGATGCTCAACCTGACCAAGAACAGTTCCCTGGCCGTGGCCATTGGTTACCCGGATTTCGTATCCGTAGCCAACACGACCATCAATCAAACGGGCCAATCCATTGAAGGAGTGGCCCTGATCATGGCAGTTTACCTTATTTTCAGCTTGTCTACATCGGCCTTCATGAACTGGTACAACAAACGTGTAAAACTCGTTGAGAGATAATAGATCAATGGATTCCACAATCCAACCAACCCAAGGCGACACCCTAAAACCTCCAGTTACCCACATCGGTATCATCGGATGGGTAAGGGCGAACCTTTTCAACGGCGTCTTCAACTCCTTCCTCACTATTCTGACGCTCTTCATCCTCTGGGAGACCGTGCCTCCCTTTTTCAAGTGGGCCTTTGTGGATAGTGTATGGAATACTCCGGCAGGAGCATGCCGCGAGGCGACGGGGGCCTGCTGGTCTGTCATCACGAAAAACCTGCGCTTTGTGATCTTTGGGTTCTACCCCTATGATCAGCAATGGAGGCCCCTGGTGGCGATGTTGCTCCTCATCGGGTTACTCTTCTACAGCAGGGACCGGAATCACTGGAAGAAATCCCTCGCCTATGCCTGGATCCTGGGTCTCGTCATAATGGGTTTTCTTATGAGGGGCGGACTCTTCGGATTGGTTCCAGTGGAGACTACAAAATGGGGTGGCCTACCGCTCACACTCCTTTTATCCGTATTCGGTCTGACCGCGGCTTACCCCTTGGGGGTCCTCCTGGCCCTGGGCCGCCAGAGCCGGATGCAGGGCGTGAAATATCTCTCCGTTATATACATCGAGTTGATCCGTGGAGTTCCTCTCATCAGCCTTCTCTTTATGTCGGCCATCATCTTTCCGCTCTTCCTTCCGGAAGGTGTCAACATCAACAAGATTCTGCGCGCCCAAGTGGCCATCATCCTCTTTACTGCGGCATATATCGCTGAGGTTGTCAGGGGAGGGCTCCAGGGCATGTCCAAGGGGCAGTACGAGGCAGCGGAATCCCTGGGTCTGAATTACTATCTCACCATGCGCCTGGTGATTCTTCCCCAGGCCCTCAAGATCGTGATTCCTCCCACGGTCAGCATCCTCATTTCCGCCTTCAAGGACACCTCCCTCGTTGTGATCATCGCTTTGTGGGACCTGCTCAAGACCTCCAAGGCCGTTCTATCCAATCCCGAGTGGATGGGATTCAGCCGGGAGATGTATATCTTTGTGGCGATCCTGTATTTCCTCGGTTGTTTTTCCATGTCCAATTACAGTCGAAAACTTGAAAAGGAACTGTCCCAGGGTGAGCGTTGACCCTGAATCCCTAACTTTAGAGACGCGAGGTCCACATGAATCAAAAAGGACATCCCCAAACCGAACGGATCCCTTCCAGTGATTCTCCGATGATTGAAATCATCGATGTACACAAGTGGTTCGGAGAGTTCCACGTGCTCCGGGGAATCAACTTGACGGTGGCCCGCCAGGAACGGATCGTAATCTGCGGTCCTTCCGGCTCGGGAAAGTCCACCCTGATCCGCTGCATCAATCGCCTTGAAGAGCATCAACGGGGCGAGATCATTGTAGACGGCATCGAGCTGACCAACAATATCAAGAACATAGAGAAAATCCGGGCGGAAGTGGGCATGGTCTTTCAGCATTTCAATCTATTTCCGCATCTCACCATCCTTGAAAACTTGACCCTTGGCCCGGTTTGGGTCCGGAAGGTTCCCCGGAAGGAGGCCGAGGAGGCGGCCATGCATTACCTCGAAAAGGTCCATATCGCCGAGCAAGCCAAGAAATATCCAGGCCAGCTTTCCGGTGGGCAACAACAACGTGTCGCCATTGCCCGAAGCCTTTGCATGAATCCCAAGGTAATGCTCTTCGATGAACCCACTTCCGCACTGGATCCGGAAATGATCAAGGAGGTGCTCGATGTCATGATCGAACTGGCCCAGGAAGGGATGACCATGATCGTAGTGACCCACGAAATGGGGTTTGCCAAGAGCGTGGCCCACCGGGTGCTTTTCATGGACTACGGCCAGATCGTGGAAGGAAACACCCCGGAAGAGTTTTTCGAGAACCCACAACACGAGCGAACCAAGCTTTTTCTCAGCCAAATCCTCCATTAGGGGCGGAGTATCCCCCTTCTCAGGGCTTTCCGCCGTGGCGAGACGATGAAGATTCGTCTTCTTCACCAATCCGAGACTCTCCCGGATCAGGGAGTGTTATTTCCATTAGTAAGACCCCCACCGTTGAAAGGATCCCGAACAGAAACATCCTCCAGAGTGCATGGGACACAATAGTCCCGGCCCCCACGTTTCCGCCTGCCGTCCCAACGAAAAAACCAGAGACCGTTGAAAAGATCCCCAGCATGGCCCCGCAAAGGGTTCCGCCCGCCACTCGTTTTCCCAAGGGGGCTCCTCCCGCTCCCAGGGTGACCGCCATTCCGCACAGAATTGGAACGATTCCCACAGCCCACCAGATCTCCTGGAGTGCCGGGAGCCTTGACCATTCGAGAAAATACCGGTAATCCACGAATCCCAGGATGGCCGCCCCAATGAGGGCACAGGGGGCAATATGCCAGTAGCGGGGCGAAGCAGCGGACCGCATCCTCTCCCTTGATCTTATCTTGCGCCTTATTGTCAGGGGCCAGTTGTAAAAGAGGTTGAAGACCTTGTGTTCCAAAAGGGCCCCTCTCTCTCCGAACACCGGAACCGCGTGCACGGCCTCGGTCGCCCAGTACCCGGCCATGAACCGGGCCAGGGCGGGATACCTGTAGGCCATCTGGATCGGGAATGCGAGGTAGCCCACGTATTTGAAGAATCCCAGGAAAACGGCGATGTTGTAATCTTTGAAGTTCCGCTCGCGGATCACGAGAAGCACAACATAGAGCCCGCGCACCAGGGATCCGGGTGAAATGGGCACCACTTGAAAAAGCGCGATGATACCCACGCCAACGGCATAGGCCTGGGCCCGGGGTAATTCAGGATGCATCAGCACGTAGATGGCGGCCGTCAAGATCGACACCACCTGGGTGACCGGCAGGGTACAAAGGTGTACGGCGAGGCTCTTGAGATATTTCTGGATAAAGGGTTCCTTGATTTGGGAGATGATGAGGTCGGCATCCTCCCGGCTGAGCAGGTTGTTCTCTTCCCCTTCGCTCACCATGTCCCTCAGCCACTGTTCACGCAGATGGGCGTTGAAATAGAGACGAACCGGACGGAAGACCAGATGGTCGATGCGCTCCTTGGCATACTGCCAGTCGGTGAAAGCGCGGTGGAGGCCTGCTGGAAGGATGGAAAGGGGGAAGTGGTAAAGATTGGGCCAGAAGGTCCTTGCCGCCTTTAAGGCGTGATCCGCATCCATCCTGCCGGATCTGTACCAGCCCATCACCTTCTCTACCAGTTTGCCCCTGAAGGCCCTCCGCAGATATGAAACGCTCCCCAATATCCCAGTATAATGCCTTCGCCAGGCGGGGTGGCCCCACCACTTCAACAGAATTCGGCCGAGCAGAGGGAAAAGATTCAGGATACAAAAAAAGAGGGTAAAGAAGGGCTTTTCCTGGAGCCTGCGGGCATGTTCTTCGTCGATGAAGTTTCTTACCCTCCAGCCCATCACTGCACTCCGGAGGATACCGGACCAGATTTCACCTTTGTACAGGAGGCGCAGGTGATGGTGAGTGATATCTGGTATGGAACGCCTGTAGGTACGTTCCTCTTCTTTGAGTTCTTTCAGGGCTGCGTAAAGGTCGGAGAAGGCCTCTCGCTGTTTTTCGACAAAGCCTTCCAGCCGGCTGATGTCCCCGCGGTCGAATTGCACCAAGCTGCCTCTCCGAAGTCCCTGCAATATCAGTTTGAAATCGCCCGGGCTCATGGGCAGAAAGGGAAGCAGGACCAGCCCGGCCCGGAAGTCCACCGCCACCAGTCCCTCTGCAGGATCGGGATCACTCTCAAGTCTCTTCAACACATTGGGCTGACTCTTCCAGGTGGACCATTCGTATTGCCTGGCGAATTCGTGGGCTCCCATGTCGTGGAGCAGACGAACGAATGCATGCATGAAGGCATGCTTGGCACGGTATTCAGGGGATCCGAGCCGTTTCTCATGGACCGCCCTCCCCTTCCGCCACTTCCTGAGCAAATCCAGTCGGTCATCCACTTCCAACCGCCAGGTCCGTCCCTCAATCCATTCGCTCAGTTCCCCGCAACTCCCCAGGACCGGATCCACAAAGGTGGCATGGATATCGGCCACTGTTCGATCATCACCGAACCGGAGCCTTGCCCCCCTTCGGATGAAAATCTGCCAGAGGGCCCCGGCCCTGGCTGCATGGGGATTGACCTGGAGCTGGAAAGGTCCCTGAAATCCGACCCAGTAAAGAGTGTTCCGGAAAAACCTCGAGAAACCCGTTGGGGGAACGAGTATCTTCATGGCGTAGTAGCGGTCCTTTTCGAGTCCGACCAGGGGCCCGTCGTGGGGTTCGAGTTGCAATATTTTCACCCTGTATACCTGTCCGGCAAAACCGCCCCCCACAAACCTATCGATTTCGAGGCGGACCCGTCCCATACTTCCTCCTGGAACGATCGATACCTCATAGGTGCAAACCGTACCGGGCTCGTAACGTTCCACACGCATAGGCCGGTGAAGGGCGGCTTTCCGAAACTCCTTCTCTAATTCGGCAAAGATATGGTAGGGTTCCATCGATTTTTCAGCGTTCATCTGCACCCCCGGCAATGGTTCCAGGCATCTTCATCAGTAACGATCTTTTTCAGGTTGGAGGTTCGTCAGGGTAACCCCTCCGATCACGAAAACACCCCCGACAAGAAGGGAAAGGGTCACCGGTTCTCCCAGGAACAAGGAAGAGAGAAGGATAGCGCTTACCGGGACAAAATTAATGAATTGGCCTGCCCGTGTTGCTCCCACAGCCTGAATTCCTTCATAGTACCAAACAAACCCAAGGACCGTTCCAAAGATGCCTAAATAAAGGATGCTCCCCCAGTCCACAAGATTGTAAGAAAAAAGATCCGGAAAGAGTCCCTCCATTAGGGCGGGAGGGAAGAGGGCCAGTGCGCCGACAATAGAAGAATAGGTTACGGAAACAAGGGGAGAGAGGCCCCTGCCCGCCATCACCGCCTTCCCGATCAAAGAATAAACGACCCAACTGGCGACACACCCGAAAATAAGCAACTCTCCCGGCCCGATCCCTTCTTCCAGGATCCCGGCCAGATTCCCCTTGGAGATGACGATCACGGCCCCGAAAACAGACAACAGGATGCCCGCCGATTTGGCCGGTGTCAACTTCTCCCTTAAAAACAAGGCGGCGAAAAGTGTTATGAAAACCGGATTGTTTGCAATGATGAGGGAGGCCCTCCCGGCGTTGATCATCTGGAGGCCCTTAAAAAAAAGATAATTGTAAGAAAATACTCCCGTAAGGCCGAGAAGAATCAGCGGAAGGATTTGCCCCTTCCTGATAGGGGAAAAGCTTGACCCGGACCTCCTGACCAGATAGAAAAGGCAGGCAGAGGCGAATACAAACCTCAAGAAAGCGGCAGAAAAGGGCCCTACCCTCCCTGCGATCATTCTTCCTGCAATAAAAGTGCCTCCCCAAAAAATGGAGGTTAAAAGCAGTTTGGTATATACGGGAACAAGTTCTCTTTTGTGTTTTCCTTCCGTTTTCCGCCCTCTCTTTCCTCTATATCATCGCTCTTTTACTGTTCTTCTTCCAGGACCATGCTGATGGCCCCTTTCGGGCATATGGAAGCACAAATCCCGCATCCCTTGCAAAAATCCAGGTCGATCTCTATATCCCCTGTAACGGGATTCCGGGTGATGGCCAGATCAGGACAAAGAAGCCTGCAAAGATCACACGCCTCACAGCTCCGGGCGCCCATGCAGCGCTGGGCCTCATACTCCGCCTCGTGGGGAAGGAGGGCGGCATCCCGTCCGCGCCCGAAATCGATCCGGGCCTCTTCTCCGCCAATTCTTCTCTTAATAGACTCCCGATTGCAATCCCTGTTCAACATGCCTCAGCCTCTCCCAAGTACTCCAGGACCCGGCGTGCAACCCGCTTCCCGGAAGCAATGGCTTCCACGACCGTTGAGGGTCCGGTCACGGCATCGCCCGCCGCAAAGACGCCTTCCATACCCTCCACCATACCGTCGGCGGAACAACGCACCCTCCCTTCCGGGGAAACCGAATCCCCTTCAAGGAAAGAGGGGTCAGGGCGCTGCCCGATGGCTGTTACGATCAAGTCCGCCGGTTCCTTGAAAGCGCTTCCAGGCAAGGGCACCGGGCTTCTTCTCCCGGAATCATCGGGGGATCCCGGCCTTGTACGAACCAGCTCCACCCCCGTAACCCTGTCTCCCTCCCTGATCATCCTTACGGGGGCGACACGGTATTCGATCCGGACACCTTCATCAAGCGCCGCCTTCATCTCTTCCCGAAGGGCCGGCATCTCTTCGGGGCCCCGTCGATAAAGGATGACCACTTCCCGGGCGCCGAGCCTTGAGGCGCATCTGGCCGTATCGACCGCCGCGTTCCCACCCCCGATTACCAGGACCCGGCCCGAGACGGACCCAAGCTCCCCCCGGTTGGCTTTGCCGAGGAATTCCAGGCAAGGGATGCAGCCTTCATCCCCCTCTCCCTCGATTCCCAGTTCCAGGTCTTTCCATGCCCCGGTGGTGACCACGATGGCACCGTTTTCCTCTTCACGGAGTTCCCGGAAGGTAACGTCTTTCCCCAGGCGAAAGGAAGTCATGAATTCCACGCCAAGGGATCGAACCATCTCCACCTCGTGTTCGATCACCCACCGCGGCAACCGGAAGGAGGGAATTCCGTGGATCAACATCCCTCCGGGCCTATCCAGGGCGTCCATGACCTGGACTTCCATCCCCCCCATCGCCAACTCGTAGCTGCAAGCCAACCCGGCGGGTCCGGCTCCCACGATCACGGCCTTCCTACCGGTGAGGGGGCGTTTTCGGCTTTTAAGGACCTCCAAGATCTCTTCCCGGTTATCCTTCTCATACAGGAAGGCGTGACGTTTGAGTTCCCGAACGGCCACGGGCTCGTCCCAAGTACCGCGAAGACACGCTGATTCACAAGGGTGGTGACACACATAGGCGCAAAGTCCTGGGAGGGGATTGTCCTCCCGGACGGTCAGGAGAGCCTCTTTGACCCGTCCCAAGCTAAGGAGCCGCACGTAGTCCATCACCTTTTGATCCAAGGGACAGGCGGCCGTGCAAGGAGGCAAAGAGGCCCTTTCCGCCAAGTCCGTTTCCATGTATAGGTATCCTCTGACCGTGTTTTCGTCGAGCCTGAAGTCCGCTGTGCTGTCCGCAGGGCATGCACGGACACAGACTCCGCATTGCCGGCAAAGCTTCGTATCTAGGACAGGTCTTTGTGTTCTGCCTGCAAACGCCATTTTTCCTCTCCGATCCGGTATCCCAAGTCAACGCCCTTCAGGTTCGCATCCAGAAAGCGCTCATTCACCGTATCTTTCACCGCCCTTTCAAGGGAATCCCTGCTCACGATTCCCGTAATGGCGGCCACAGCCCCGAGTATGAGGACATTGGCCGCCTGCTTCTGTTTCAGGTCCCGGATGGCCCTGGAGGTTGCGGGGATCCCAACCTGGGACAGGCCATCGATGGGCCTTGCCCGCACCAACTGTTCATCGTAGATCACTATTCCGCCCCGGCCCACTCCCCCCACATGTTCTTCATAGGCCTCCTGGGCCATGGGAACAAGAATATCGGGTTCCAGGACGTGGGGATAGACGATGGGCCCACCGGAAACCACCAGGTCGGACAGGGCATATCCTCCGCGGACCCTCACCCCGTAAGAATCGGAACCCGCCACGTATTTTCCGTCATAGGCGGCCGCTTTTCCCAGGATCATTCCCCCCAGGACGAGCCCCTGTCCGCCGAGTCCGCACAATCTCAACTGCTTAACACCCGCCATCGACAAATACCCCCGTGACCATCTTTCCCTCCAGCTCTTCAGGTTTCATGCCTCGGGCCTCTTCCCGGGTGACGCACTGGTCCCTGAGCATCTCTATCATCTTTTCCGGGCTTCCATAACGGTTTCTTCTCCCGAATTGAGTGGGGCATGGGGAGAGAACCTCCACGAAGGTGAACCCCTTCAAGGAGATTGCCCGTTTAAGGGCCCCGATAAGAGAGAGGGGCTGGGTGACCGCGAACCGGGCCACGTAACGGGCCCCGGCTGCGGACACCAATTTCACCAGGTCAAAGGCCTGGTAAGGGCTCCCATCCGGGTAGGTGGAAGACATCGCCCCGATGGGAGTGGTGCATGCCAGTTGTCCACCCGTCATTCCGTAGATCATATTGTTCGCGCAGATTACCGTGATGTCGGTATTTCTTCTGGCCGCGTGGATCAGGTGGTTGCCCCCGATGGAAACCAGATCTCCGTCCCCGCTGACGATGATAACGTTCAATTCGGGATTGAAGGCCTTTGCACCCGTTGCAAAGGGAATAGCCCTTCCATGCAAGGTGTGGAGAGTGTCAGCCTTGAAATTCGGGCTGGGGATCCACGCGGCGCAACCGATCCCGGACACGAAAAGGACCTTCATCATGTCTAGCCCAAGTCCATCCACCGCCCTGAGGAGAAGCCCCATGAGAATCCCATGGCCACAACCAGGGCAAAAGGGCGTTTCCTTGACTTCGGGGCGAAGGTATTTTTCCAGGTCTCTGGCCATCAGGAAAGCCTCCTCATGTTTTCTTCGATGATGCCGGGATGAATAGTCCTTCCGTCCGTTTGGTTCAGGGAGAAGACTTCGCAGGCCGCATACTCCCTGACCTGATGGACCACCTGTCCCCTGTTCATTTCGGGTACGAAAAGCCACCCGGCGCGTTCGCTGATCTCGTGGATCACATCGTCTGGAAAGGGCCACAGGGTCTTCAACCGCACCATGCCGACCCGTTTTCCCTCTGCACGCAAATGATTAACGGCGAAAAGAGCGCTCCTGGCTGTAAATCCATAGCCGACCACCGCCCCGTCCAGATTATCTTCATCGCAGTGGAACATTTCCACCTCCTGGATTTCCCTTCGGTGATCCATGATCTTTCGATGGAGCCGACTTACGAGCCTTTCATGCACCCCGGGATCATCGGACTTTCGGAAGCCGTATCCATCATGGGTGGAACCGGTTACAAGGAGGTTTTCCCCTTCCCCGAAGGCGGGCATAGGCGGGACTCCGTCCGGCTCCCCGGTATCGAAGGGCGGAGCGCCGGGCTTCTTCTCTCTATGAAAAACCTCTACCTTCCCACTGATAACCACCTGTTCCCTCAGGTGCGCCATGGCCTCGGAACCCATCAAGAATACTGGGACCCGGTACCGTTCGGCCATATTGAAGGCCTTGATGGTAAGGTCATACATCTCCTGTACAGACCAGGGAGAATAGGCTATCACCTGGTAATCTCCGTGAGATCCCCACTTGACCTGCATGATATCCCCGGACCCTACATGGGTGGCCTGACCGGTA
Organism: Deltaproteobacteria bacterium; assembly: GCA_019310525.1. Lineage (NCBI taxonomy): Bacteria > Pseudomonadati > Myxococcota > Myxococcia > Deltaproteobacteria bacterium. Next base: position 27,702 of record JAFDEE010000002.1, read on the forward strand.
CAGGGACCGGCCCGCTGGATGTCCACCACAACGATGGGCGCCTCGGTAAAGGCCGCATACCCAATGCCTTCCATCATCAGGCTCAGCCCGGGGCCGGCCGTTGCAGTCATGGCCTTGGCCCCGGCCCATGAGGCCCCGATCACCGAACAGATGGAAGCCAGCTCATCCTCCATTTGCATGAACACACCGCCCACGTCATCAAACCGTCTTGCGATGCGCTCCATGATCTCGCTCGAAGGGGTGATGGGATACCCCCCATAGTAGCGGCACCCCGCCGCGATTGCACCCTCGGCCACCGCATCGCTGCCGGAAAAAAAATAGGTGCCCGCCGGCAAAGGGCTCGGCACGATACTGATTCCCATGGATAGGCTTCTCCTCTCTAAGTTCTCTCACTTGCGGAGTTGATACCTCCTCCTTTTGGAGGATTCCACTTTTACCTTCTCCCCGGGGATCAAGGAGGGAACACTATGTCCCGGAGGGCCGGGAATTCCTCCCTCGCCCGGGTGACCATGTCCTTGTCGATATCGGCCGTGATCACTTCTTCTTCGTCTCCTCCAGCGGCCACGGCCTTGCCCCATGGATCCACTATCATACTGTGGCCGCAGAAACGTACCCCACGGTTTACTCCCGCGCAGTTGCAAGAGACCAGGAAGGCGAGATTCTCCAGGGCGCGCACCCGGTTGAAAAGAATCCACGGCTCCAGCCTGGGGAAAGGCCACCCCGAAACCACGAGAAAAATCTCCGTGCCCATGGACATCATCTTCCTGAAGAGTTCAGGGAACCTGAGATCATAACACGTCGCGATCCCGATGGTGCCAAAATCGGTCCTGTGGGTGACGATTTCTTTTCCGCCCTCGAGGATTTCCGTCTCCCTGGAGCCATAGCCAAAGAGATGGATTTTCCGGTACTTGGCGACGAGGTCCCCGTTACGGTCGAACAGGAAACTGGTATTGAAAAGCTTACCCCCTTCCTCACGGGTGATCCAACTCCCGGCCAGGAGGTAGGTCCCCAATTTCCGCGCCATAGAGGACATCCTCTCCGCCGTCTCACCTCCCGGCGCTTCACTTTCCGGCCTGTAGCGATCGAAGGAAAAATATCCGATGTTCCAGACCTCCGGAAGAAGAACGAGGTCTGCTTCCTCTACCCGTTCGAGAAGCTTTTCCGCCCGGGCGATGTGTTCACTTTTCGGCCGGTCCCCGACCTCCATCTGTATGCAGGCGATACGCATATAAGCACCCTTTCACCAGGCTCCGAGACTCAAGGAAAAGAAAAATGGGGCATGGGCCCCGAAGTACTGAAGGTCCCATCCGGAAATACGGCGGGACCTCGGGTGAGATTGACTTTACCGATAGTCGTTTACATACCCGAACGCGGGTCCCCGAGTCAACCGGGTTGGAGGCGCCCGGTTCAGATCTCCTTTAGGGGTTTATTGGCGTTTGACTGTTCAACGAGTCTTTCGAATGTCTCAAGGCTCTTGCTGATCTTGTCCAGTTCCTCCGATTGAAGCACCGGTATGTTGTCAGTCCCCGCTTTTTCCAATGCTGCGATCACGCTGTAAAGGGTCAGGCCCTCGGGGTCCTTGGCAGGCTGGTAGGCCATTTCCCTATCGTTTTCGACTCGAACCTCGGAGACGATCCTGGATCTCGTCAATTCGTAAAGGATCTGCCTGACCAGTCGTATGGGAATATCCAGGGCCTGAGATATCTGAGAGGCGCTCCACGGCTCGCTGCCTTCCGAAAATTTATGGACCAACAAGTTTACGATACGCAAGGAAAGCAGTTTCTTGAAGGAATGACTGACGGAAAGACAGTCCTGCTCAAATTCGTAAGTATCCACGTTCTGATGGGCGAAGGTCATCTCCGCCCCGAAAAGCACGATCAACCAGCTTATCTGGAGCCAAATAAAGAAAAGGGGAAGGGCTGCGAAACTTCCGTATATGGCATTATATCGTGATACTCCGACCTGGAAGGTGATGTATACATTCTGGAACAAAACATACATGGTGCCTGCGACAAAACCTCCCAGCAGTCCGGACTTAAAATGTACCCGGGTGTTTGGAATGAACATGTAAAGAAAGGTGAAAAGGACCCAGACGGTAAAATAGGGCAAGGCCTTGAGGAGATAAAAAATCATGGGACCAACGGCGCTCAAAAGAGATATCTTCTGAACAATGAATCTGGCACTCCCCGAAATGAATACCGTCACCGCGCTTGAAAGGGTGAATAAGAGGGGGCTGATGAGCATGAGGGAGAGGTAATCGGTCACCTTTCTCCCCAGGCTTCGTCCCTTTTTTACGCCCCAGATGTCATTGAAGGCATTTTCGATATGGGAAAGGATCTTGATGATCGAATAGAAAAGCAGCAAGAGTCCGATCCCGGCCACGAGTCCTCCCTTGACGTTTTCAAGCAAGGTGCGGGCGAACTCGAAGACCTTGCTGATTACCGCCTCCTGGCCCTCGAAGTTCTCGTACAGGGCCCGTTCCACCGTCTTTTCAAATCCGAAACCTTTGGCTACTCCGAAGATCATGGCCACGACGGGAACGATGGAAAGCAGGCTGAAAAATGTCAGGGCCGACCCCCTCAACATGGTCCGATCCTCGGTGATTCCGCGAACGGTGAGCACGATTACACGAAGCGAGTGTATGATCAAGAACTTCGGGCGTGGAAGATCCCGGGATCGAATCCTCCAGATATCGGTTTTCAGGAACCGGACCGCTTTAATAACACTTTCCCGATTCAAGACACACCTCCCGGCCCGGAGCGGGCCCTGCGGTTTTTTGGGGTGGAAATTTATCTTCGGTCATCAAAATCCTTTCTTCTTGATTCGGACCGCGTTATGTTTTCCCTATATAACCGATGGGAATCTACTGGGTCAATGGATTGGAATTTCAATGATGAACTCTGATTGCCGCCGCCGGCCCGAGACCGGGATATGAAAAGGTACCTGAGTTACGAGCAACTGGAGTTGGAGGAGAAGCAAGGGCGGGACTATCGGGTAAGATTTCGATGGGGTCCCACAGGGATTGCGGTCATGGCACCCCACGGTGGAAGAATAGAGCCAGGGACTGGTGAAATCGCGGAGGGCGTCGCTGGCTGGGAACATTCTTTCTATTGTTTCGAGGGTCTGAAGAAAGAGGGTAACCTATCGCTTCACATCCCCAGCCCTCTTTTCAACGAACCTATTGCCATTAGAGTCGCGGAATCCTCCCATACCGTTGTCACCATCCACGGATGCAAGACCGAGGAAGAGGTGATCTTCATCGGGGGGAGAGACGAGTTGCTCGCCTCAAAGATCGGCAAGAAATTGGAGACATGCGGCTTTTCAGTAAGGGAAAGCCATAGATTGCCGGGAATCCACCCGATGAACCTGTGCAACCGGTGTCGGTCTGGAAAAGGTGTACAGATTGAAATATCAGCATCTTTGCGGCGTTCCATGTTCAGATTCAGATCCTCCAGGTTTAACTGGTTGTTTAAAAACGCGGCAAGCACAGTAGCCTTTCAACAACCTGTTAAAGAAGAAACCACGAAAACCTTCTCAAACCTCGTGGCGGCCTTGAGAGAAGGTTTGAGGTGAGAAGGGCAAAAGTCTTTACAACCTTACCTCCTCGGATGAAGCGGGATTCCCCCTTAATTCCCTTGAGAAATTTCATTCTTTGTTCTATTTTTTCTGAGCCTTGTATGCCTTTTGAGGAGGTGCCGAGATCAGGCAAACCCGGAGGTGACTTGCTAAGCTCCGAGACCTTTGTCCGAGACCTTTGAAAGATGCTCAATTTTGGTCAAGGTCAAGGAAGGCGAAAATTTTGAAACACTCAGTTTAGGTTCGGTATTGTTTATAAATGCTTTGTTTCGATGAACGGAGGTTTCATGATGGGCAAAAGAGGATTGTGGCTTTCCATGTTGATTCTAACCAGTGTGTTCATCCTGTTTTCAGGGAACCTGATCGCCCAGGAGGACTCGGACGAACCCCCCGAGGAAATCACCATAAACAATGAAGGGTACCGGCAGGACCGAAAGGGTCCAGTTGTCTTTTCCCACCTGGCCCACGCCGAAGATTACGAAGTGGCCTGTAAGGATTGTCACCATGATTATGAAGATGGGAAAAATCTCTGGGAAGAGGGTGATCCCGTGAACAGGTGCTCCGAATGCCACGATCCAGAAGTAAGTGACGGCAATGTCAAGAAATTGCTCCTCGCTTATCATGCCAAGTGTATCGGATGTCACAAGAGACTCGTGAAGGAAGGGATATCAGAGGAAGCCCCTTATAATAAATGTTACCAGTGCCACGAAAAGAAAACGGACTAGCCATTTTGCTACAGCGGGTCAAAAAACATCATTTTGGGGAATAAAAAAGGGAAGGGATGTCACGAACGGCAGGATGAAAGAGGTAGTCAGCCCTGAACTTCACTTTCCCGCAAAGAGTTTACTTTGCGGAAAACTGTAGTTACGTCCCGCTCGTCCGTGACACCGTCTCTTCCGCGCTGCCCTTTCGGGCCAGCAAGGACCATAAAACAAGAGGAGAGAAAAAGGTCCTTTACCGTAGGCATTCATATTTATTTCAATCTGCGTGCCAGAAAAGGGACCTGTCGCCTCAGGCTTCTTTTGCAGGATGAATCATCACATATTGACCCGTCAATATCCTGATATATTTCATTTTTTACATTTTTTTAAAAAAAAGCCCATAAAAGGAAATGGTAACTGCCAATCTGGGCAATCGATTGAAAAGTGATAGTATGCACAAAATTTTGGGCATTTTACAAAATTTCCTGATCATTCCCACCAATCCGCCCACAAATCCCGGCTAAACTTGAGTTTTATCACCAAACCTGGACACCCTTGCCGCCCCTTTCAGGGCACGGGAAAAACCATGCCCCAAGCCTGAGAATTTCAGGCCCTTTTTGATGATTGCCCGCTTGCCATTAACCCTGAAAACCTGTTAATTTAGGAAAGCAAACTACTATCGGCTGAAGCCGATAGCTTTAGGGGCCTTGGACTCCCCACCCTTCGGGTGGCTCCCCAGTTTGAGCCTGACGCCGCTTGTCCGCCGCTGTCTGGCGGACTTGTCACGCCGTAGCCATAGCGAAGGCGGAAGATTGGGTAAAAGGGGACGTTTTTCAAAGGTCTCGGGACATTAATGTGTCGTTTCACGCCTCTTTTTTTTCCTTCAAAACCTCGACCCTTTGCAATGGTGACGCGACATGGATCTTATCAAAGGACTTCAGTACAATCTCCGGGGACTCCGCATAGCCTTGGCTGACAGAAAACTGCTTTTCTGGGGGCTCCTCAGGTTCATCCTGGTGATCGTCATTGCTATCATCCTTTCAGGCATTATCCTGGCATACCATGCGGACATCTTGAACCTCCTTTGGCACAAGCCTCAGAGCCAATGGGTGGTCTGGCTGTGGTATCTTCTTTCCTGGGTGGTCTCCCTGTTTCTTGTGGGAATCTCCGCCGTTGTCTCATACATTCTTTCGCAGATTCTTTTCAGTGTCCTGATTATGGATCACATGTCCCGCCTCACGGAAAAAAAGGTGACCGGACATGTGCTGGAACCCAAAGGCGTCTCCCTTTTTCAAACCTTTCTCCACCTCATCAGACAGGAAATTCCAAGGACAGTGATCCCGATCACCCTTTCCTTGATCATCATGGTGCTGAGCTGGTTCGTTCCATTCCTGGGTCCCGTAATGGTATTCGTGTCCTCGGGCCTGACCATTATTTTCCTCTCCTGGGACAATACAGACCTTATTCAGGCAAGACGCCTTGTTCCATTCAAAAAAAGGTGGGCGTTCCTTTCAAGGAACATCCTGTTTCATGTTGGATTCGGACTGCCCTTTCTGGTTCCTCTGTTGAACCTGGTCTTCCTGTCTTACGCCCCTGTTGGGGCCACGCTCTATTATCTTGAAAGACACGAGACAAAGGAGGCCGAAGAGCCGCAGCCGCCACCCTTGCCCTCAGCCGAATGAGTCTCTATTGATATCCCTGAAATCCCCACTATTCCCCCGGCAACCAATAAAGCCGGGACCTTTTTTACTCCAAGAGGGAGCTGTGCTCTTTGGTTAATGGCTCCGAGGTTCGTTCCGGGGACATGAGGATATGCAGGCATTCGGGAGGGGCGGGGAAATATATTATGTAACCGGAAGGAGAAGCCACTCCCATGCCGCGAACCCCTTTAATCTATTTCCGCTGGAGCGGATGATGCCCAGGGTTTTGATGCATGGAAGAAGCAAATTTCGATAAAGGAGTTTAAGCCATGGAAAAACCGCTAAAACTGGAAATGAAGGAAAATATCGCAATCCTCACCCTCAACCGACCTAAAGCCTTCAACGCTTTCAACCATGAAGTGGTAGAGCCCCTCACCCGGAATCTCATGTCGATCACAAAGGATCCGGATGTGGACGGGGTCGTCATTACCGGTGAAGGAAAGGCCTTTTGCGCCGGAGGGGATCTCAAATGGCTCTCAAAGTATGAAAAAAGTAGGTCAGAGCCCTTCCACAACCTTGCCGCACTCTTTCACCAGGGGATCCTTGAAATCAGGCGGATGCCCAAACCCGTTGTGGCCGCCATCAACGGGTTCGCTGCAGGAGGAGGTTTTTCCCTGGCCCTCGCCTGTGATTTCAGGGTGATGGAGACCTCGGCCACGCTCCTTCAGGGATATACCAGTAATGGCCTCAGTATCGATGGCGGCGGGACCTTCACCCTGCCCCGAATCGTCGGCCTGGCCCGGGCCATGGAAATCGTGGCCTTCGACCGTCCCATCCCGGCCGAAAAGGCCCTCTCCTGGGGCTTGATCACCAAAGTGGTGGAAGACGGCAAATCCCTTGAGGAGTCCCTGAACCTGATCAGGGAGATACTCAAGCGCCCCTTGTCTTCCTTTGCGGCCTCAAAAAGACTCCTTGGGGAATCCTTCCAGGTCCCTCTCGAAGTGGAACTTGAGCGGGAGCGTGAAGCCTTGGCATGGTGCGCGGAACATCCTAACGGGATCGAAGGCATCCAGGCATTTCTGGAGAAAAGGAAACCCCGGTATAACGCCCGTTGATGAGTCCCGGGGGGCAGCCCCGGCGTGCCATACGCCCGCTTTAAAAAGTGTAGCCTGTTTCGTTGTGCAGGCTGATATCCATTCCGCGTTCCTCCTCCGCCGGCGAGACCCTGAGACCGATGGTCCAGTCAATGATTTTCAGCAGGATGAAGGTCATGATGAAGGAAAAACCCATGGTGATCACTATGGATAGGAGCTGCACCCAAAGCTGTGCGGCGTTTCCGAAGAACAGACCATTCGCCCCATCTGGGTTGACGGCGGTGGATGCGAAAAGACCGGTGGCAATGGCACCCCAGGCCCCGCCCAGGCCATGGATGCCTACTACGTCCAGGGCATCGTCATATCCCAGCTTGGATTTAACAAGCACGCCGCCATAGCAAAGCGCCCCGGCCGCAGCCCCTACAAGAAGGGAAGAAAGAGGTCCAACAAAGCCCGCCGCCGGTGTAATGGCCACTAATCCCGCCAGGGCACCGCTTGCTGTTCCTAGAGCCGTAGGGTTGCCGCGGCGGGCCCACTCCAGGAACATCCAGGAAAGGGCCGCGGCGGCGGAAGCGATATGGGTCGCCACAAAGGCGTTGGCTGCCAGCCCGTTGCAGGCAAGGGCGCTGCCGGCGTTGAAACCGAACCATCCGAACCACAGCAGGGCCGCACCTGTCATGGTCATTGGAAGATTGTGAGGGAGAAAAGAGGTGGAACCATACCCAGCACGCCTGCCTATGACCAGGGCCGCTGCAAGGGCCGATATACCGGAACTGATGTGGACCACGGTTCCCCCGGCAAAATCCAGGGCACCCATCCTTCCCATCCAGCCCCCTGAACCCCAAACCCAATGTGCGATGGGGTTATAGACCAGGGTGCCCCAAGCAAGGGTAAAGACCAGGAATGCGGTGAATTTCATCCTCTCGGCAAAGGCGCCGGTAATGAGCGCGGGGGTGATCACGGCGAACATACACTGAAAGATCATGAACGCCAGTTGCGGAATATTGTCGGCATAGCTTGCATCGGGAACCAGTCCTACTCCCCTGAGCCCGATCAATTCCAGCCCTCCGATAATACCGCCGTGATCCGGTCCAAAGGCCATGGAATACCCCCAGAGTACCCACTCAATGGAGATGATTCCCAAGACCACGTAACTCTGTATAAGCGTTGCGAGGATATTTTTGGTCCTCACCATCCCGCCATAAAAAAGCGCCACCCCAGGGGTCATCAACATAACCAAAGCCGCTGATATCAACACGAAGACCGTATCCGCCGAATTCATCATGGACGCCTCCTCCATTCTTACTATTTTGCGAAACCAACAGAGCAAGGAGCATACCACTTTTCCGCCCCGAAAATTAACTGTAATTTCAGGATGTTAACCCATTGAAGCCCATCAGTCATACAACAATTTTGTTTCTTTAGAGGCGATTTTCAACAATATCGTTGAATCTTAGGGTAAGAAAAGATTGAAGGCGGCGAATGGAAAGCGGTTTAAAGGAGCGAACTTGGGGTGGCATTGTAAAGGAAATACCCGGGCGGGTGGGATCCTTTAAACCCATATTATGCATGACAAATTTTGAAAGAAGTCATTTATTTAATAATTACAGACTGTTGGACATCTTTCCAGATCAGATCACATTCACCCAAAAGGTTCAGTCAGGAAACATCAAATTTATTCAAAATTTGTCACCCTTCGGGATTGCCGATTTTGCCGAATCTGCTGCGTTGTAAGGCGTGGGTGAAGGGTAAAAGGATGCTCCCTCCGCTACGTTCCCGCCAAACAGCCGGCGGGCAAGCATTCACGCATAATCTGGGTTAAAATATAGAGCTTATCTATATCTCTTAGGGTCGATACCGTATTTCTTGACCTTGTAACCGAAGATCCGCTCGGTGGTTTTCAGGTTTCTGGCAGCCCTCCGCATGTTGCCCCGGGTCGTCTTCAATGCGTCAATAAGGAGTTCCCTTTCAAAGGTCTCCACGGCATCCTGAAAGGATTGGCTCTGTTCCGTCCCGGTGTCTCCGGCGGTTCGGAGGGTGGGGGGGAGGTGGTAGCTGTGAATAACTTTGTCCTCACAGAGAAGAACCGCCCGTTCGATGCAGTTCTCCAGCTCACGAACATTCCCGGGCCAATGATACTGGGTAAGGGCATCAATGGCGGGCGTTGAGATCCGTTGAATATCCTTGTTGTATTCCTTGGCGTATTTTTCCAGGAAATAGTCGGCCAACAGGAGAAGATCGGCTTCCCGTTCCCTGAGGGGCGGCAGGTAGATCGGATACACGTTGAGGCGGTAAAACAGGTCTTCTCTGAACCGCCCCTTATCCACCTCCTTTGCAAGATCCCTATTGGTGGCCGCGATCAGCCTGATGTTGACGTGGAGCGTTTCCGTCCCTCCAAGGCGCTCCAGCTCCCGTTCCTGGAGCACCCTCAACAATTTCCCCTGACTTTCAAAGGCCAGGGAACCGATTTCGTCTAAAAAGATGGTTCCCTTATCCGCCCGTTCGAATTTTCCGGCCTTCTGCCGGACCGCACCAGTAAAGGCTCCTTTTTCATAACCGAAGAGTTCCGCTTCAACGAGATGGGCGGGCAGGGCCGCGCAATTGATCTTTACGAAGGGCTTGTCCGCCCGCAGGCTGTTGTAATGAATGGCATTGGCCACCAATTCTTTTCCGGTTCCGCTCTCGCCCAACAGGAGCACATTGGCGTTACTCTTGGCCACCTGGGTGATCAGGTAATAGACCTCCCGCATCTTTCGGCTGTTGCCTATGATATTTGAGAAGCTGTACTTCTCATTGAGATTTTTGCGGAGCAGGAGATTCTCCCGCCGCAACTGGTCCGTCTCCCTGCCGATTTTCTCCAGCAAGGAGACCTTTTGGGCGATAAGGGTGCTGATCACGGTCAACAACCGGACATCCTCATCCAGGGAGCGGGGCGGCCTGGAAATGGTGTCGGCACTGAGGGCACCGATTACCCGACTGTCATCCTTGATAGGCACGCAAATAAAGGAAATTTTTGATCGGTCGATCCGTCTTCTCGCGCCCGTCCTGTCCAGAAACAGGGGTTCTTCGTCGATGTTGGGAACGGCCATGGGGCGCCCTGACTCAATGACCCGTCCCGTAACCCCCTCCCCCAGCTTGTACCGCCCGCGCATTTTCTCGGCTGAAGTGATCCCATGGGCCAATTCGATATGGATCTCTGATGTGTTCGGATCTAGAAGCGTAATGAAGCCGCGCTTCATCCCCAGGTGCTCGGAGAGCAAATCCAGCACCCTGTTGAGAGATTTTCGAAGGTCCAGGGTGGCGTGAATGGCCTTGGTGATCTCGTACAGGCAACTTACCTGGTCCAGATGATTCTGCATAGCTGACCCGATCCTTGAAACCGGAGAATCGTTACGGAGCAGTTGGACAGACAACCCTACGGATGCGAAGGATTAAAAATCTGAGCAATGCCCCTTAATATGGGGCAAAAAAATACAAAAATGTACAATGATTGACAAATGTTTTTTTCGTGAGGTGAGGATACTGCCGGATCAAGGGGGAGAATGCCCCCTCTTAGAGGCAGGTATTAGAGAGATGATAATTAGGGTTCCTTCTTTGGTGTTTGGATCGATTCATTCCCGGCCGCCGCTTGAACAACCTGGTTATCACCTTCCCCGTCGATATCCTTTTCCATCTTGAATCGATCACAGGCCTCGGCTTTTTCCAGACTTTCCCGATGGGCGCTGAGCAGGCTTAATATCTCTTCCCCATGCCCGTCGCCCCTGTTCCGCTCAAGGGCCTTTTCCAGTTCACCCAGGGTTTCCATGGCTTCTTCCTGTGCCCTTATGATTCCGTTGATGCGTTCTGAGAGGGATTCGATCATTCGGTTAAAGGCTTCCGCCTCGGAATGGAGGTAATCTTTCCTCCTCAACCGTATCCTGGTACTGAAATCACCCTTGCCGATTATTTCCATCACCTGCTCAAACCGATACAGGGGCCCCGCAATCCTGTGGAATACCCGAAAAGAGTGAAGCCCCATGACACAAAGGAGCGCTATCACGGCGGGCCACACCCTTGCATGTACATTCAGGACTCTATCTGCTGCAAGGGCCCTTATTTCAACCGGCTTGGTCGCATCATCCAAAAGGAGAAGATCAGGAATCAGAAAGACCCATGCCATCAACACGACAATAAGCAGCCCGTATCCCAAGATGAAACCCAGGAACCGGTATTGAAGAGATCGTTTCACGACAGGGTATCTGCGACGCCGATTTCGATTTCTCTTCATCTCTTAACTCCTATCATTGCAGGGATTCCTCTTGAAGGATGCAAACGGGCCATCGGTTCAGTTGCCCGGAGGAACTCATCCCTGTCAGGAAGTGTTCTCATCCGAAGAGGAAGGAAAGCGGATGGTAAAAACCGTTCCCTCTCCAATCTTGCTCCTCACCTCTATCCTGGCTTGGTGTTTATGTAAAATCGAGCTGATGATGGCCAGCCCCAGGCCGGTACCTTTCTCAGGGTCTTTGGTCGTGAAAAAAGGTTCGAAAATATGCTCCAGTTTTTCCTCTGGGATGCCTGAACCGTTGTCCTCTACGGCCAGGCAGATTTCTCCATTTGAGCTGAAAGACCGGATAACAATCTTTCGTCGGTCTTCCCGGGTTTCCTCCAGGGCGTCCATGGCGTTGATTAGCAGATTGCTGATCACCTGCTGAAGGGCATGGTCGTTCCCTAAAATCAGCGGCAAACGGTCTTCGTGCTCGATGACACATTCGACCTTTTTCATGAACATTTGGTGCTCCAATAATTCATAAACCTGTTTCACCACCAATTTTAGGGACAAGGGTTCGTGCTTTTCATCGGATTTCTGTGAGAAGGACCTGAACTTCATGAGTATGCCGTTGAGTCTGTCTAAGGCCTTTTCCATAGTCTCAAGGCGTTCACTGGATTTTCCTGAAGGCATTTCGAGTCTGGCGAGCTGGAGCAAACCATAGATCGCTGTCAGGGGCTGCTTTATTTCATGAACTATCCCGGCGGCCATTTGTCCCATCGTACTCATCTTGGCCGTCTGGACCAGAAGTGCCTGGGTCTCCTTGAGCTTTCCACTCATCTCGTTGAATGATTGGGCAAGGTCTTGGAATTCATCTCCGCTATTCAACTGGACGACACAATCGAAATCCCCCTCCGCGATCCTGCGGGTCGCCCCCTGGAGGATGTCCAGGGGGACTGTGTTTTTGCGGATCTGGGAAACACTCAGAAGGACAACCATCGCCAGACTGAGAACGGCGACGGCTATAAAGGTCGTTTTGAAGCCTTTTGCAAAGGCACTTGCTTGGTCCATGTCCTCCATCAGGATTACGATCCACCCCGGATAATGATAGGAGGCCTTGAGATTCACCTTTCGATAGCTCACCAGGAATCCCTGATTCCCGGTCCTCCATTCGAAATTGCCGGATTGACCGGTGCACATGCCGATAAGGTCGGGTATTTGAGATAACAGGCTACCGGGAGCAGTGTTGAAAAGAAGACGACCCGCCGATTTATCCACCAGAATAAGTTCCGTAAGGGGAGGCCTGGCCTTTGCAGCCCCCCAGACAAACTGCAGATCGATATCTCCCAAAAGGAGCCCCTGATTCGCCCCCCCCTTTTCCAGAGGCATAATCATACTATACTTCGGGGGTCCCTTGGGAGAGGACCGATCGATGATAAGTGGCCGATCCTCATTAAGATGGGCCTTCTGGCCGGGATCAAGATCCAGCGCTTTTTCCTCTGGGTCCCGGAAGGAACTACGACCTGTGGAGGGAGAAAGGACGGCGAGCCTTTCAAAATGTCCGCCCCATTGCTTGAGAACTCCACCAATGGAATCCCCCCTGTCGGGATCGACATTCCTTGACAGGGAACCCGTCAGCAACCGTAATTCGTCACCAAGAAGCGCGATCCGCTCATATATTGACACACTGATGCTCTTACACTGGAGGCCAAGGGTTTCCCTTTCCTGGTCCCGCAGTTGCTCCCTGACATTATAGAAGGCAGCCAAGGCCATTACAGTGGTGGGGAAAAAGGCGCATATCAGGAATAGGAAAAAAATCCTCTTTGCCACCCTGGTTCGGAAAGGTTTGATTTCAAACGCCATGCTTCCTCAACTCCGTGGTATGCTCCCTGCCCTGTCATCACTTTGCTTTCTCCACTCGATGGATCGGCGATTCTTGAACTTGAGGATTTCTCCTTTAGAGTCTCTGTAATAAAAAAGGGTAAGATGGAATTCCTGGTGATCCCTGTTTTCATAATCGATATCAAAAAGCGTGGCCCGCCCCTCTTTTCTCGTTCTGACCCTCAGGATAAAGTTCACATCAATGAACTCCACGCCCTTAGAAAAGATGATTGTATCGGGAGCGAGTTCCAGGCTGCAGTCCTCATAACCTTCCGCATCCGTCCTCCACTCCCCGATCAGTTCCCTTGGGAAATCATCTCCGCTCCGGCCGCTGCAATCCGACACAAGCATCGCTATTGCGGAGATTAGAAGCAGGCATAGCATCAGGCGCCGAGCCCTTGGTCGCGGATTCGACCTCCGCCCTCGGTCCAAACCCTCCCCCATAGAGGATGCAGGCTCCAGATGCCCCATGGCAAAATATCTTTTCATGAATGATCCTCTTATGTCCCTGGATATCCCCCTTAATGCGGATCCTGTCAAAACTCCGAGGCCGGCCCGATGAAACCACCGTTATCGGCACGGACGATATCGTCCCTACTGGCTTTGGCTGTAAGGGGAGGTTTACTGATACCGTCCGGTCCCATACTGTAAAGATCGAAATCAGTGTTGAGCGGATTCATGAAGTGGTCTTTTCTGCACTTACCATGCCCCGACACACCGGTCATGTCCATATACTGGTAAGGTGCGCCCCAAGGGTCCTTGAGGTTGCCGCGGCCGATATCGCCGAGGTTGGCGGGGAAGGCATCGTTTTCCGCCTGGAAGTTCAGGATCTCCTTCTGGAGGATGCTGATTTCGGCAATAGCCTTGGTGACCTTGGCCTTTTCGATATAGCGGGTATAGAGAGGGAGGGCGATGGCCCCAATGGTCCCAAGTATGACCATGACCATAAGAGCCTCAATAAGGGTGAATCCTCGGGGGCATTCCGGGACGCAAAGATACAACCGGCCCGAGGTGTTTCGGCGGTTAAGCAAAAACATTGCAAAGCCCGACACCATTGGAAACTTCCATCTCTATAGCGGCCATGTGCCGCAGGATTCAAAACTCCATTACTAAATCGGCATATCTTAGCAGGAACTTTATCCGGGGCTGCATTACATCCAAGTGAAATCACTAAGGGGAGCGCTGGAAGTTCAAGTTTGTTCCATAAACGGCCGAATGATTGGTATAGATTCCCCCTCAACAGGCGTGGACTCAGGGCTTTCGCTGAATGAAAGCGTAATCGGGGGCCATAGCAGGGAAGGAGAAACAAGGGAAAATGGAGTCAATGACCACTAAAGAGAAGATACTTTCACAGGACGATGTAGACGCAATCCTGGCCCAATCCGGAATTGAAGGCGACTATGAATCAAAACCCGAGGCCGAGGAGCCATCCCAGGTAGATAAAAAGGTTTTCACCACCAAGGGCAGATCAGATGAGGAAGTCCGCACCCTCTCCTACCAACTTTTCAACAAGGCCTTTCTCGAGAGAGGAGAAGAAGAGGTCTCGGTCATCTGGAACGCCGCTTTCGTGATGCCCATGGAGACAGGATTAAACATCAAGATTGGAGGCAAGGATTATATCACCATCGGTACGCTCAATGAAAAGCACCTCATTGTGGGTGCCGTGTCCTGAGGGAACCCCGATCCAGGGCTTCCAAGGATCACTCTCTGAAAGAATGGCCTCTTCTCAACAGGCACAGAAACGGCAGCGGCCTGTTGCATCCCGGGCTCCCTTGACACATCGAGATACGACAGGCCGCTCGTTCACTTCTTAATTTATAACGGCAACCGCTCCGTCTATGTCCTTATCTCCTGTTTCATAAACACCAGATAAGAAATAGCAAAACAAATGAGGCTCAGGGCCACCAAGGCCACGAGGTGAGGAAAGACCACGAGGAGGCTCTGCCCCAGGGAAAGGGGCCTCTGGAAACGTTCAGCCAGGATTTTTTCGATAGGGCCCATCCGGAGGAGCGATTGAATGCTGGTGGTGTTCAGCGTCGGATCGATAATGGTTGCGGATGCCTGGGAATAAATGGCCATGGGAGATAGGAGACCTATCCTTTCCTTGATCCGGTAATGCTTGATCAAGGTCTCCCGTCGCACCCCCTGGGTCTGATCCAAGGGAGCGATGGTGTTTGCCAGCACGCCCGCGCCCATGGAAACGAAAAAGGAAAGGAAGATCCACAGGGCTACCGATGCCAAGGCGGAGGTGGCGATTCCCCTGAAAAATATTGAGAAGAGGATGGCGACCCCGAGCCAGAAGGAAATGTAAAAAACACTGATCACCACGTATACGGCCAGTCGCAGGATCTCATCCAGTCCCGGAACAATACCCAGGAGGGTAAGGCCCAGCCCCGAGATTACGAGCACGATTGAAATCACCATGACGGCGATGGTGGTCACCCCGGCCAGGAACTTTCCATTGATGACCGAATCGCGATAGATGGGCTGAGTGACGATCTTGATCAGGGTTCCGTCGGACCGCTCCCGGTTTATGGCGTCAAAACCCAGGACAAGGCCGATCAGGGGGCCGAAAAAGGCCACAAATTGCACCATGGAAAACAGGGCCCCGGCCTGGTTGAAAAGGCCCAGGAAATAATAGGTCTGCCTGGCCGTTCCCTCGAGGTTCTCCCGAAGACTTACTCCCGCCATGTAACTCGTGATGAAGCTGACCATGGCGATCAGGGCGAAGAGCATGACGAACCGGTAACTGCTGAAATGGTCTGAAAGTTCCTTCCTGTAAACGGCGAAGAGCCCTTGCATGATCAGACCTCCTGAAAATACTTCATGTAGATTTCTTCCAGGGTGTAGGTTTTCCCTTCAACCCCCAGCTTCTCGCGGGCCAACTCGTCGATCGATCCCTCAGCCACCATTTTCCCGTTGATCATGATTCCCACCCGGTCGGAAATCTTCTGTACCTCGTGAAGGGCGTGGGAGGAGAGAAGAACCGTGATGCCCCGCTCCCGGTTCAAGGACTGAATCAACTCGATGAGGCGGATGGCCCCCTTCGGATCCAGCCCCAGAGTGGGTTCATCGAGAAAAAGGACCTTGGGTTTCTTGATCAACACCTCGGCTATCCCCAGGCGTTGTTTCATGCCCCTGGAAAATGTGCCGACTTTCTTCCCATCAGCCTCATCAGCGAGTCCCACGATCTCAAGGGCCTCCCTGATCCGCTCCCTCGCCTCCTTCCGGTCGAGGCCGTTCAGGTCGGCTACATATTCAAGGCTTTGTACGGCATCCAAATCTCCATAGAAACCCACGTTCTCCGGAAGATACCCGACTTGGCGTTTCACCTCCTTCGGGTTTCGAAGTGGGTCGAAACCGCAAACGGATAGGGTCCCATCGCTGGGCTGGGTGAGTCCCAGGAGCATCAAGAGAGTCGTGCTCTTTCCCGCTCCATTGGGCCCAAGGAAACCGAAGATCTCTCCTTCCAAGATCTGGAAAGACAGATTGTCTACGGCCGTATGATTCCCGTACCGTTTGGTCAGCCCTCTGGCTTCAATGATGTTTTTTCCGCTCATCTTAACGCCTTCCCATTTTGACGAACAGGATCACAAGCCCCAGGATTACCATCACGATGATTCCGATCCCGATCCATCCCCAGGCACTTGAGGCCTTAACTGTGACCCTGAGTTCCAGGTTTTTGGATGCCTTTTCGCCATCCACCGACAGATTCACGGAATAGTCTCCCACAAGGGCCTGCTCCGAAGGAGTGATGGTCACCTCGATCTGCCTCAATTCACCCGGCGGAAGGACATCGATTTTTTCCGGCTTGAACTCAACTTTCCAGTTTTCGGGCTTGACGGACAAGAATTTTATCCCGTTTTGGGCCGCTGAACCGGTGTTCTTGACATAGAAAGAAAAGTTGGCCGCCTTACCCTGATAAGCGTCCAGGGATAGGAGACCGTCAGGGGTCCCGGCTTCGAGTTTGTAAGTACCCGTCAGCACCACCACGAGCTCGGCCTCGGCCTTCGCTCTGTCCGAGGCCACCTTGACCTTGATGGGATACCGGCCGGGCTGGGCGAGGGGATAGGGTTTGACCTCCACGGCCATGGTGGAACTCTGGTTGGCCTTGATCCTCAGGCTGGAAATGTACTTCTGCTCGTAGGCGGGTTTAAAATTGATATCCCAGTTTTTCGGTCCCTGGGCGATGAGATTGAAGATGGTATCCTTGTCGATCTTGCTTTCAACCTCCAGGGAAAATTCGAACCGGGCGTCCGTGGGCCCACGAAGCACGGGATAAGAGGTCATGATCTTGACCCCTTTCGACTTTTTCTCGGTTTCCTTTTCCTTGACCGTCACCTGGAATCGGCTGGTGGAGACCAGCTTGCCGTCAAGGGTCTTTCCCTTGATCTCGAACACATATTTCCCGGGTCCCACACTCTTGTCCGGTTCCGCCTCGAAAGTCACGCTCCTGGAACTGTCGCTTTCCACGTGGATACCCGTGACATCGAACTGGTAGGTCTTGATTCGGGCCTTCCATCCCTTGGGGATAACGGGAATGCTTAGTTCGATGCTCTCGTCTCTCTGTCCCCCGTTTTTCACGTTCAGATCCAGGCTCACGTCCTCACCCTTCTGAACGATCACCCCCGTGTATTCCGGGGCCACGGATATCTCCCTCGGAGGAAGCTGTTTCTTGTCATCCTCGCCATAGGCGTAAGCCGGATAGGAGACGAAGATCATCGCCAGGAGAAAAGGGACCAAGACCGCGTAAAGGACCGAATACGAACCATACCCTCTCGCTTTCATAAACACATTCCTCCTTGTATTTATTGATCACGGGTTAGAATTTGCAGATCAATGTAAAACATGGTTGGTTAGGGTAGAGATGAAGTTGATCATGCCGGGTTAGATCGTTGGACAATATAATCCCCCATCCCCAAATGTCAAGCCGGGTCTATCGGTTCTGGTCGACGGGCAGGCGGGAAGATCGGACCGGCTTTCCCTTAGAAGATCCTGGAGGAGGACGCTCGGTTCATGGGTGGGTTCTCCTGTTGCGGAAAAAAGGTTGTACAACGGATTCGTTGAGGGTAATTTGTGGCCATGGATGAAACGATGGATTCCATTACACGCCGCGTGAAAGACCCCGGTGTGGAAGGCCTGGTGGACCTTCAGGGCCAAATCGAGCGGATTACTTACACCAACGAGGAAAACGGGTTCACCATCGCCCGGGTGAAGGTTTACGGCCAGCGGGATCTCGTCACCGTGGTGGGGAACCTGATGGCCCCCGTTCCTGGTGAGATCATCCGCATGCGGGGGGAGTGGACCCGGCATCCAAGGTATGGTGAACAATTCAAGATTCTCCATTACCGGTCCCTGGTGCCTGCCTCCGTTCACGGTATCGAGAAGTACTTGGGTTCCGGTCTCATCAAGGGAATCGGTCCCATTATGGCCAAGCGGATCGTGAAGCGGTTCGGGAAGGACACCCTGGAGATCATTGAAAAGCAGATCGAAAGGCTCTCAGAGGTCGCGGGCGTCGGGAAGAAACGTATCGAGATGATCAGGAAGGCATGGGAAGATCAGCGGGAAATCCGCCAGGTCATGCTCTTTCTGCAGTCCCATGGGGTCAGCTCCGCCTATGCCACCAAGATCTTCAAACAGTACGGGAATCTTTCTATCCAGGTGGTCCGGGAGAATCCCTATCGCCTGGCCACGGACATCTTCGGGATCGGGTTTGTCACCGCGGACCGGATCGCTGAAAAATTGGGTTTTTCGAAGGATTCCGAACTTCGTGCACAGGCGGGGATCCTTTATGTTCTTCACCAGCTCTCGGATGAAGGGCATGTCTATTATCCTTATGAGGCCCTCATCGATCGGTGCCGGGAAATCCTGCAGGTGGACCGAGAGGTGCTCATCAAGGCCATAGGGAAGATCGCCCTTGAGGGAAGAATCGTTATCGAGGATGCAAACGAGGGGGAAGAATATATCGAAAACCTAAAGGCGGTCTACCTGGCCAAGTACCATGTTTCCGAGACCGGGATTGCGTCCCGGCTCAAGGCATTGATCAGCGCGCCGAGATCCATCCGTGAGATCAATGCCGCTGCGGCCGTTGAGTGGGTACAGGAGAAGTTGTCCTTCAGGCTCGCCCCCAAACAAATAGAGGCCATCCAGTGCGCGGCTCGAGGAAAAGTCACGGTCATCACCGGAGGACCCGGGACGGGTAAGACGACAATCATCAATGCCCTCCTGAAGATCTTCTCCAGGCTGGGGGTCAAGATCCTCATGGCCGCTCCGACGGGCCGCGCCGCAAAAAGGATGACCGAGGCCACGGGCCATGAGGCCAAAACGATCCACCGTTTGCTCGAATACAGCATCCAGAAGGGGAAATTCCAAAAGAATGAAGCCCATCCCCTGGACTGCGATCTCCTTGTCCTGGACGAGACCTCCATGGTGGACACCATCCTCATGTACCATCTACTCAAGGCCGTCCCTCCGGGGGCCCTTCTCGTTCTCGTCGGAGACATCAACCAGCTCCCCTCGGTGGGAGCCGGAAACGTGCTAAAGGATATCATTGATTCCGGCAGCGTGCCGGTCGTGGAACTCAAGGAGATCTTCCGCCAGGCCCGCCGAAGCCTGATCATCGTCAACGCCCACAGGATCAACAACGGCCTCCTCCCTATCCTGCGGCCCGCGGGAGGGGCCCCGGGTGATTTCTACTTCATCGAGCAGGAAGACCCCGAGGAGGTGCCCCGGGTGATCATCGACCTGGCCGCAGAACGGATACCGAAACGGTTCGGATTCGATCCCCTGCAAGACATCCAGATCCTCACTCCCATGCACAAGGGAACCGCAGGAGCGGCCAACCTGAACCTGGAACTCCAGAAGGCCTTGAATCCTTCCGAGGAAAGGCTGGCCCGCGGGAACAGGGATTTCCGGGTCAGGGACAAGGTCATGCAGATCAAGAACAATTATGACAAGGAGGTCTTCAACGGCGACATCGGCTGGATACGCCGGATCGACCGGGAAAACCAGGAAATCGTCGTCACCTTTGAGGGCCGGGACATCCCCTACGACTTCTCGGACCTGGATGAAATCATGCTTGCCTATGCCGTCTCCATTCACAAGTCCCAGGGATCCGAGTACCCGGTGGTGATCATTCCGGTGCTGACCCAGCACTATGTTCTTCTTCAACGCAACCTGATCTACACTGCAATCACGCGGGGCAAGAACCTCGTGGTCATGGTGGGTTCACGGAAGGCGTTGGCCATCGCCGTCGGCAACAACAAGACGGAGAAGCGGTTCACCCGCTTGAGGGAACGGCTCCGTTGAAGGGTTCTCTATAGGCCTTTGGCAGATCCCGCTGGTTGGCGGTGAAGAATCGTGGGAAATACTCCTTCGTGGCCCTGGAAGCAAGAAACTTAAAGGCGTTTTCTCCTACGGCCCGCCAGTAAAGATCCGGCATCAGGGTCTCGAAGGATCTCCAGTAGTTTTGTAAAGGACATTGGATTCGGAGCATGTACCAATCGCTGCCCAGCAGCACTTTTCCTTCCACTCCCCTGATCCTCTTTTCCAGCACCTTCCTATAACCGTCAGCCAGGGGGGAGGTAACAACTCCATGGAATGAAAGATCCGTATACACATTCTCATAGTCCCTCATGAATTCGAGAATCGTGTCGCTCCACCTCTCCCTGGGGGTGTCTCCCGCTGCCAGGGCCGCCCATTCGCCGAGTCCACCGAAATGGGCGAAATTGACCTTCAACCGGGGGAATCTGGCGAACACGGGCCGCCAGTGGGCCGGATCGGCCAAGTGGCGGTAATAACTCTTGGGGTTCCCGATCCCCGGCCTGTGTTCGTTGGAATAGACCCCGGCGCTCCAACTGCAGTGAACCGTAATGGGAATGGCCGGACGGGAATCGCAGCAAAAGGCGTAAAGGTTCCACAGGGCCTCCTCGACACCGGGCTCTTCATTTTCAGCCGGCTTGAACCCCAATGGCGGATAGAGCTTTATGCCGACAAAGCCCTGCCCCTCGATGGCCCTGACCGCCTTATCAAGGGCATCTTTTCCCCTGGGATCAAATCCGTAAAAAGGCATGAACCGGCCGCCGGCCTCCAAAACAAGCCCTGACATGATCTCCTTCTGGGTCTCGTAAGTACGGGCCGAACCGCTGCCGGGATAGGCATGGCTCATGTCCACCATCAATGGGACCCAAACATCCATTTGGGGGGCACGGCGCATCAGCTCCATTGCAATCTTTTTGATGCCAAGTCGGCCGATCTTCATGAAGGCGAGGAAATCTCCAGGGCTCTTGAGCACGGCGAAAAGGGAGTCCTTTTCCTGCCTGTCCGCGGCCTGGCGAAACAGCGCCAGGACGTCGAAAAAGAAGTTTTCAAAAGAAAGCAGGTTCCCGATGGATGTCCATTCGGCGCCTCCCTTGACTTTTTTGATCCATTCCCCGGCCTTTCTGCTGAGGGAGATTCCGAAGCGACTCGCGAGCATTCCCCCCACAGGAACGCAGTCGTTATCAAAGACATGGCAGTGGCAATCAATCTTCAACGCTTCCTCTCCCCCCGCACCGGTAGCATAACCGGCCTGAAACCCACCCCGGCTCCGGAAAGGTCTGCCCGGAGGCTGAAACGCCTCGCGCACCGTACGCTCCAGGCATCGATATTCCAGCTCCCGCCCCGGAGTATCCGGTCCAGGTCTTCTTTCAGGTGAACCGGGTTCCTGGAGGCATGTCTCTTGTAAGCATCCGCTTCGTACCCGTCCAGGCACCATTCCCATACGTTGCCGCTCATGTCGTGGATCCCCAGGCCGTTCGGTGCCTTGAGGCCGACGGGCCGAGTCGTCCCCCCGCTGTTCTCATCATACCAGGCCAAGGACTCCACGTCGTCGCCTCCGGCGTAAAACTCTTGTCTTCCTCCGCTCCTGGCCGCGTATTCCCACTGGGCCTCGGTTGGAAGATCAAAGACCCATTCTCCCTTGTGGGCCTCGGTCAATTTTCGCACAAAGGCCCGGGCCTCGTGCCAGGTGACCTGTTCCACCGGGTGGAGCTCTCCCTTGAACTTGCTGGGATTATCGCCCATGAGAGTTGTCCACTGGGACTGGGTGACGGGATATCGGGCAATATAGTAGCTGTCTAGGGTTACCTCGTGGACCGGGAGTTCGTTTTCAAATCCATCCCCAAAGGTATCCCCCATCAGGAAAGAACCGGCGGGAACCGGCAGGAAAACCATTCCCGTGATGGGTTCCCTGAAGGTTTGGGAGAGAGGCTCATCCGCCGCCTCCCTCCGCCCGCAGGCCGGGCATTCGGCCTGCCCGGCGGACAGGCGGGTGCCACAGGTTTTGCAGATCAAGGGATTCCCGCATTCCGGACAGCGCCTCCAATGGGCCTTGACCGGAATTCCACAATGGGGACAGGAAGGAGGAGTCAAGGGGGTTTCGCAGGCCGGGCAAAACTTCCAACTTTCTTTTACCTCTTCCCCGCACCTGGGGCAGGAGGGTTTCCGGGTCTCCGTCATTGGATATTTACTCCCTTACCAGGCACAAAAAAGGCTTCGCCCATCCATCCCTCGCCGTTTTTACGGCCCCGCGGGACCAAATTCGTCGAGATAAAGGCAGGCAAACACCTTGGCATCAAACATGATATCGCTGATCAGGCAAAACTCATTGGGTTGATGGGCCGTGTCAGGGGCGGTCATCCATACGGCCGCCGGGAACCCAAGATTTCGAAAGAGGGAAGCCACCGTTGCTCCGCCGATGCCCATCGGGCGGGCCCTTTTTCCCGATACAACCCTGATGGATTGTACCAGTTCCCTGACAACCGGGGCATCCTCGGGTGTGGGATCTGCGGCCTTCTCCTTTTGGACCGCATCGATTTGAACAGAAAGGCCCGTGGACTCAGCTACCTGCGCTGCGATCTCTCGGGCGGCGGTTAGAATCTCCTCAGGGCCATAGTGGGGCAGTACCCGGCAGTCCAGGTAGAAGATATCTTTTCCAGGGAGAGTATTTACGTTGGGGACGTTGGCTTCCATCTTTGTAGGTTCAAAGGTGGAATAGGGTGGCTTGAAGAGATCGTCACTGAAATCGTACCTTTCTTTCAGGCCTTTGTGGAGGGCCAGGATAAGCCTGGCCGCCCCCACGAGACTGTTTATCCCCTTCTCCGGGGTGCTGGCATGACACTGCCGGCCATTGACCGTAACCTTCAGCCACAGCACGGATTTCTCCGCCACCTCGATGAGGGTCCCCTCCTCGTTCCCGGCATCCGGCACGACGATGAGGTCCCTGGGGTCAAAATACTCCCTTCGCTGCTCCAGCAAATACTGAAGCCCGTAACGGCTTCCGCTCTCCTCGTCGGCCAGGAATACCAATCCGACGGATCTGCCGGGTCTCAACCCGGTTTCCCGGATGGCCTTCAAGGCGAGCAGGGAAGATACAATCCCGTGCTGGTCGTCCTGGACACCTCGGCCGATCAACCGATCACCTTCTACCCGGAGCTTAAAGGGATCGCTTTTCCAAAGGGAAAGATCCCCCGGTGGAACGATATCCATATGACTCAGGATCCACACCTTACGCTCCCCTTCATTTCCCTTCCACCTGCAGATCAGGTTCGGTCTGTATCCGTCCTTCGCCCTGGGGTCAGGCGCCCGAACTTCTTCAATAACGTCGGCGCCGAGGGCCGTTACTTCCTCTTTCAGGAAGGCCGCTTTCTCGTGTTCCCCTGATCCGCCGTTCCCCGGGCCAATGGCCGGTCTGGAGGTAAGCTCCGTCTGCAACCGGATGATTTCATCCCTCGAATCATCGATCCACCCGAAAACTTCCTGAAGTTTCGACATTCAGCTCTCCCTTTCGTATAGTCCGGCCGTTTCCCGAATTCCTGCAACCGGATCGGGTCCAAGGCCCGATAATGCCGCCACGTCATTCATTGCTTGAAGGAGAAGATCTCCCGTTCGATCAAAAGTCCGCCCCCAAAGGGGCTTCCCAAAAACAATCCGCACCTCCATCCGCCCTCTCCCCGGCAGGTAACGGATCCCAACGGGAATAAAAGGGACCTCCACCCGCGGGTGTATGTATCTGACCAACCCGGCCTGGAAGGCTCCCACACTTCCTACGTAATAGGTCCCTTCCGGAAAGATCACCACACCTTCGCCCCCTTGAAGGAGCCCCGCCATCAACCGAAAGGAATCCCTGCTTTCCATGGGCCGGGCTCGATTTACAGGGATGCCGCCGAGAGCGGAGATGTAACGGCCCAACAGGGGATTCGAGAAGAGTTCGACCTTGGCCATGAAATACAGCAGCCGGGGAGCCGCCAATGAAAGCAACGGCACATCTTCCCAGCGCTGATGCTTGGGCAGGAGGATGAAGGCGCCCCTTCTCGGGACGTTCTCCATGCCCGAAGCCCTCAACCGGAACCGGCATGAAAAAAAGATGGAGGCAACTATTTTTGTCAGGAAAACAACAGCGTTTTTTCTTTTTCCCACCCCTTTTACGACCAAAGCCAAAGACTCCCCGGGACGTTTTTCCGGAATGAGAGGCCCCTCTTTCAACAACACCGCCCCACGTTCCACCCGGCCTTTTACTCGACGGTCACGCTTTTTGCCAGGTTCCTGGGCTTATCAATGTCCCGATTGAGGAACCGGGCGCAGTGGTATGCGAGGAGTTGGCAAGGTACAACGGTCAATATGGGGTAGAGGAAATCCAGGGTTTCGGGCACCTCGATCACCTCGTCGGCTATCTCCCGCATCTTGACGTCTCCCTTGCTGACGATAGCGATGACCGGGCCCTTGCGGCTCTTGATCTCGTGGATGTTACTGATCATCTTGTCATACATGGAATCCCTCGGGGCAATGGCCACCGTGGGCATTTCGGGGTTGATGAGGGCGATGGGTCCGTGTTTCATCTCACCTGCCGCATAACCTTCCGCATGGATATAGGATATCTCCTTGAGCTTCAGGGCCCCTTCCATGGCGATGGGGTATTCGTAGTGCCTTCCCAGGAAAAGCCAGTTGTTGCAACGGTAATACTTCTCCGCGATGGCCTGAATTTGATTGTCCTGTGAAAGAATCTCCCGGACCTGGTCCGGCAGGAGGGTCAGGGCCTTCAGGGCCTCCACTCCCTCTGTAAGAGAGAGTTTCTGGTGGCGGCCCAGCAAGAGGGCCAGGAGCGTTAGAATCGTCAACTGGGAGATAAAGATCTTAGTGGAGGCCACCCCGATTTCGGGACCCGCATGATTGTACACGCCTGCATCGGTCTCCCGGGCGATGGAGCTACCCACCACGTTGACGATACCCAGCAGGTGGGCGTCTTTCCGCTTCGCCTCCCTGATGGCCGCCAGGGTGTCCGCCGTCTCCCCCGACTGGCTGATAGCTATGATGAAGGTATTGGGGGGGAAATTGAGCTTTCTATACCGGAACTCGGAGGCCAGTTCCACCTCCACGTCTATCTCGGTGAGCTTTTCAAAAATATACCTGCCCACACAGCCCGCATAGTACGAGGTGCCGCAGGCGACGATAACCATGTGGCGACAGCTCTTCAGTTTGTCCCAGACCGGGGTGATTCCACCCAGCTTTGGGACGCCCTCGCCGATTTCCAGCCTTCCCCTGATGGCATTCTTGATGGTATCGGGCTGTTCAAAGATCTCCTTGAGCATAAAGTGAGGGAATCCATTCAGTTCCGCGTCCTCGGCCTGCCATTCCACGGTTTCCATGGAGCGTTTTATCGGCTTGGCCTGGGCCGTCGAAAGGGTGAACCCGTCTTTTGTCAGGAGGGCCAGCTCATTGTCGTTCAGATGAACGACCTTGTTGGTGTACCGGACCATGGCGGAGACATCCGATGCGGCGAAGATCTCCCCATCACCGATCCCGATGATCAAGGGGCTTCCCCTGCGGGCGACCACGATCTGTCCCGGTAGATCACGGTGGATCACGGCGATTCCAAAGGTCCCTTCCACCTGGGACATCGCTTTGCGGACGGCTTCGTTCAGGTCTCCCTCATAGTTCAGGGCGATCAATTGTGCCAGGACCTCCGTATCCGTCTCGGATCTGAAGGTGATTCCCTTGTCCATCATCTTACGTTTCAGGGAATCAAAATTCTCGATGATACCGTTGTGGATGAGGAACACAT